>CAYXWE010000714.1:0-2702 GCA_964468145.1 uncultured Pleurocapsa sp. | reverse complement strand
CTTATATTTATACCCAAGTGATTGGAGAATTGGACGAACAATTCACCGTCAAAATCATTTTAGCTGATGGCGATCGCATTACCTTCCCCAATTTCGTTTTTGAGTAATCAATATTTAACAATTAATGTTTAACGATCAATGAAATTTCAACTTGAAATACAACAGGTCGATCGCGCCTGTCTCTTTAAACTTATTTACAAAAAAGGACAGCAAATTTCAACGATTGTACCTTATCCAGAAGCTTTATCTAGTTGCTACCAAACTTGGCGTAGGGATTATTTAAACTTCTACAAAAATTTTGACAGCACTTCCTTTCGGGCGAGAGTGCGAAAACCCAAAAACGAATCGGGTACATTAAATATTCCCCAAGATCATCAGCGTCAATTGGTACAGTCTTCAGCCCAATTGCTTAAGGAATTTCGCAGTTGGTTGAGACGAGAAGAACTGTCTCAAATTAGATCGACAATAGCCCAGGAAAAAACAGCTAAAAAAATTAATACTTTATTTCTCACCTGTAGCGGAGAATTACAAAGATTACCCTGGGAAGGCTGGGATTTGGGTGCAGAACTAGGATGCGATATTGCGATCGCCCGTAGCCCTGTCAATATTACTAGTCCTAATAAGAATAAAATAAACCGCAATCGTAAGCCTCGTATTTTAGGAATCCTGGGAGATGATACGGGACTAGATTTAAAGAGCGATCGCGACTCTCTTGAATCTCTACAAAAAATAGCGGATGTCACGTTAGTAACTTGGCAACCCCAACAACCCCCCAGCGAAATAAAACAGCAGATTCAATCTGCATTAACCGATCGAAAAGGTTGGTCAATTTTATTTTTTGCGGGACACAGTAACGAAACTGCTATTACTGGGGGAGAACTAGCGATCGCGCCTAATGTTACCCTTTCTATTGATGAAATTGCGTCTCAGTTAAAAACTGCTGGGGCAAATGGTTTGCAGTTTGCTTTATTTAATTCTTGTAGTGGCTTGAGTATTGCTAATTCTCTGATTGATTTGGGATTGAGTCAGGTGGGAATAATGCGCGAACCAATTCATAATAAGGTAGCGCAAGTATTTTTAAGGCAATTTCTACAGGCTTTAGCTAACTATCAAAATGTTCAACAGGCTTTAATTACTACCGAGAAATATCTCCAAGAACAAAAAGCAGTCTATCCTGCTGCCTATTTAATTCCTTCTCTATTTTGTCATCCCGATGCTAGCCCCTTTAAAATTGAGCCTTGGGGATGGCAGAGAAAAATCAAGCAATGGCTGCCCAACCGTAAAGAGGCGATCGCAGCAACTTCCCTCTGCTTACTTAGTGTTTTACCCCCCGTACAAAATTACCTTTTAGACAAGCGAGTATTAGTTCAGTCTATTTATCGCGACGCTACCAAGCAGCTACCGACAACCACCCCACCAGTAACCTTAATTCACATTGACAACGCCTCTTTAACCAAAGCAAATATCCAACAGCCCGTACCAATGGATCGCAGTTATCTAGCCAGTCTACTCGATCGCCTGGAAACCGCCAACGCCAAAATAATTGGTATAGACTACCTCTTCGATCTCCCCCAACCAAAAAACGATCCCATCTTAGCTAGATCGATTCGCAAGGGTATCAAAAACGATCGCGCCTGGTATATCTTCGGGGCGTACAAACAAATTGACGATCTCGAAATTGGAGTAGCCCCCGAAACTAAGATTGCTAACCTTAACTGGACACTTCAAGGATATACCGATGGTTTGCCCAATTACATGAGTCTACCAGCCGAAAATTGCGATCGCACCTGTCCTTTTACCTACCTGCTAGCCAGCATCAAAACTCTTGAAACACAGCCAACCTCTACCCAAACATTGCAACCCAATCTTAATGGCCAAACCAATTTACGCCAGCAAGTTTACAATCGCCTAAAACAAAACAATGCTGATTTTGCATTTATTAACCGCACAAAACTATCCTGGTTAACCTCCCTTTCCCAATATTTCGGTCAACAATGGCTGCGCCCCATCCAAGATTTTTCCATTCCTCCAGATATCGCTTACAGTCGCCTCCCCGCCTGGCAACTACTAGACTCAACTAAACCTATTTCTACAGAAATATTGCGCGATCGCATTACCATTATTGGGGCTGGAGGTTACGCCCAAGCGGGACTCAGCACGGGTTCGGACAATTTTAATACTCCTACTGCAGTTAACTATTGGTATCTGCGTCGCGATCCTACCATGACCGAAAGTCAGTTTACAGGTTCAGAACTCTTAGCCTACATGACTAGTAATCTAATCAATCGTCGTCTGGTTATTCCTCTTCCCGATCTCTGGCTGGCGATCGCAGCTTTGTTAATTGCTCAAATTATTAAACTCAACTTCCAACAAACAACCTTTTCTTTTAAATGGTTATTGATAGTAACATCTTGTATTATATTTTATGGTTTGGTTGGATTGCAGTTATACATTTGGCAAGCAATTTTATTGCCTTGGCTACTACCGTCAGTAGCCATCGGCACGTCTTTATTACTAACATCTAAAAAATCATGAATTATCAATTAAAAATTTTCAATAAAAAACTTTTTTTATCTCTATTAATAACCTCTTTGGCTATAACTCCCAATCTAGTCAATGCCCAAAACAATACCGCAACCCATTCCGAACAAAATACACCCAAATCGACTTACTGGACATTCATGAAGATATCTTACAAACAT
>CAYXWE010000713.1:0-2707 GCA_964468145.1 uncultured Pleurocapsa sp. | reverse complement strand
GGTATGACCCTCTTTAACTAGATTCAAGCTATAGGCGAGGATCGTAATCATCCCTTCTTCTACCGCTGCTTCTTTAATGCGATCGGTGTTTGCCCCCTCGTTGATCAAGCCTTCCAATCGTTCGGAATTTTTCATCACTTCATACACGCCAACCCGCCCTTTGTATCCCACACCACCGCATTTACTGCAAAGACTATTGTTGGCTTTAGCTTGGGCAACTCCTTCGGTGTCTAAAGTATTGGCTTTATAAAAAGTCACTTCTTCCTCTGCTGAAACAGATAAGCCAAAACGGGATAATTCTTCTTTTGTGGGGTTATAAGCAATGCGACACTCACTACAGACTCGGCGCATTAGCCTTTGAGCCAAAACCCCGACTAGCGCACCAGAAATCATAAATGGCTCTACTCCCATCTCATCCAGACGGGCGATCGCACCAGCAGCATCATTAGTGTGGAGGGTAGTTAATACCAAGTGACCTGTAAGAGCAGCTTCAATAGCTGTTTTAGCGGTTTCTGAGTCTCTAGTCTCACCTACTAGAATTACATCGGGATCTTGTCGTAAAAAAGCCCGTAGAATTGAAGCAAAGTTCATGCCCTTTTCCCGAATTACCTGTACTTGAGTAATTCCATCGAGGGAATATTCAATCGGATCTTCGGCGGTACTAATATTAATATCGGGGCTATTTCGTTCCGCTAACACTGAGTAAAGACTGGTGGATTTACCCGAACCTGTAGGTCCTGTTACCAACAGCAGACCAAAAGGACGCTTTGCCATATCGCGAACCAATTCTAAAGTTGCTGGGTGGGAAATTAGCTTATCTAGACCCAGTTGAGTAGCGGAGTTGTCCAAAATCCGCAAACAAACCTTTTCTCCGTAGCGACTAGGCAAAGTATTCACCCGAAAATCCACCTTTCTGCCTTGGAACATTCGGCGAATTTTGCCATCTTGGGGCAAGCGTTTTTCGGCAATATCGAGATCTGCCATAATTTTAAAACGAGCCACCACTGCAGGAATAATCTTTTTTGGCATAGCATCAAAAGGCTGCATTAAAACACCATCTTTGCGATAGCGAACTTTTAAGCTCTCCTCTTGAGGCTCGACATGAATATCAGAAACTCCATCCTGCAAAGCTTTTGCCAAAATTTTATTAACTAGAGTAATGATTGGTGCTTGTTGAGCTTCATTGGCTGCACCCAAATCGTCAGCAACTTCTTCATCAGCTTCTTCTAAATTAAAATCAAAATTGTCTAAATCTAAAGAAACATCTACATCCGCTTGCTTTTTTTTGGTAGTTTCTTTCTTAACCTGATTGTCTAAAAAGCCATCTATTAGTTGTTGATAGTCAGCTTGAGTAATAACCTGTCTTTTAAGCTTGATTCCTTTGGGTCTTAAAATACGATTGAGATCGTCCTGGGCTTCTAAGTTTTCAGGATCTACCATCGCCACTAGCAACGCGGGCTTATCTCCTTCCTCTTTTTTTAACGGGATGAGTCGATAGCGACGACAAATATCGAGGGGAATTAAAGAATTAATCAATTCCTCCATCTGATTGTCTGCAAACTTATCAGTTTCGATCTCTGGATCTATCGATTCTACTCCATAGAGAATTTTTAGCTCGAATAAATGATGTTTTTTATATTGATGTAATAAATCTGGTGGTAGCTGCTTACCCGTATCAGATTCAATAATATCCACTAGAGAGCGACCAGTTTTTCGGCTTTGAGCCAGAGCCTTCTGCATTTTATCGCCATCAATAAAACCCTTCTGTACCAACTGGTTGCCAAAAGGTGATAGATTACTGCGTAAAGCGATCGCCCGAGTTTTTTTAGAAGAGGAAGAGTAAGCCATAAAATAGTAAAAATATCTCAGTCATGTTATATAGTGTTCCCCAAAGTTTTCTCAAAATTTCCATCGATCGAGACAAAGCACTATTTTGAATTTAAAATCTGGCTGTTAGGATATTTACTGGAAGACTTTTTATTTAACTCTCAACTAAAGCTGTTAGTTAACATAGATAATGCAATATCCTATATTTTGTATGTCAAGAGATAAATTTTCCTATGAGTGAAGAGCAACAAACACCAGAAATCATATCCGAGAACCCAGAAGTAATCATTACCGACAATACATCCGATTCTACAGAATCTAATCCAGATGCTGTAGAATCTACCGTAGAGGTAGCACCACCCAAGGAAGCTAATTCAGAAACAGATCCCAATGATGGCGAAGTTTCTTCCAAGAATGAAGAGGTTTTTGCTGCTTTTCAACAAGAAAATTCTAATCTCAAACAGCTTTTAGATGAAAAAAGCCAGCAATTAGATTTAGCAAAAGCGCAGTATGCTCGCCTGGCTGCAGACTTCGAGAATTTTCGACGTAGAACTGCCAACGAGAAAGAAAATTTGTCAATTCAGTCCCAAAAAAATGTAATTACTCAGTTGCTTCCTGTAGTTGATAACTTTGAGCGCGCTAGAACTCAGCTTAAGCCAGAATCTGAAGGAGAAAAAGCTATTCACGGCAGCTATCAAGGTGTTTATAAAACTATGGTTGAATGCCTGAAGAAAATCGGCGTTTCGGCAATGCGCCCTGAGGGAAAAGAATTCGATCCCAATTTTCATGAAGCAATGTTACGGGAACAAACCGATGAATATCCCGAAGGAACTGTTATCGAGCAGTTGATGCGAGGATATATTTTAGGAGATATAATCTT
>CAYXWE010000712.1:0-2708 GCA_964468145.1 uncultured Pleurocapsa sp. | reverse complement strand
AAGACGCAAAAGAGTACAATTCCATTTAGTGCATTGTCATAGAGAATTGGTATCACATGCGGACAAGTCCTTTGTCGCGCCCCAGAACGCTCACCGCAGGAGGACACGGAGTTATAAGAGTTTTTTGTTTTGTGATGTGTTGTTTATTTATTTAAAAATATCGAATGGGAATAAAACCCGCCTTACCTATTAATTCTTGACCTTGCTTTGATAACAAGAAGTTTTTATAAGCTTCTCCTACTTCCTCATCGATGGGACTATTGATTTCAATAATAATAAATAAACGACGTACTAAAGGATATTCTCCAGTTTGTAAAACTTCGTTATTTAATAAGATATTATTGACTGATAAATTATTATTCGGTCGGGATTTACAAGCATGGCGATCGCGATTTAAACCGATATATATACTGCCAGAACGACGAGCTATAGGTAATATTTTTAGATGACAATTAGCGATCGCCTTGGAAAGAGATACAAAGTAAATTCCCCCTGGGTTATTGATATCTTCTATACGCTCGATCGCCCGTTCGGTATCTTCAAGAAAAACTACATTTTTGCCATAGCTGTGTTCGTTTAAAATATTATTGCGGAAGAATTCTGTAGTCCCACTTTGTAAGGGACGGGCATAAGGAACGATTGGCAAATCTTGTCCGCCAATTTCCCCCCAGTTAGTTATTTTTCCGCGATAAATGGCCTCTAATTGTTTAATAGTTAAACCCTGTATATTTAAGTTAGGATTTACCACTACTGCAAGACCATCGATCGCCACGGGAACTTGCTTTAATATTTTGCTTTTAATAATTGCAGCATCGTATTCGCGATCTTCTACAGGACGAGAAGAAACCGCAAAGGATATTTGTCCGTTTAATAACATTTTGATGCCCGTCCCCGAACCATTGGGTAAGGTAGGATGATAGGTATAAATTAACTTAAAATGGGGATATTTTTCTTCTAGTTTATGATTAATTATATTGCTTATTTCATGCCAGGTAGTGCTACCGCTATATTGCCAAGTACCAAGGGGTAAGTTAAATTCTGCTTCTGGATGTAAATATGTTTTAACTGCGGTAGTAACGGGTTTTATAATTAAATCAAGCTCCGATTGCGGAAATACTACGGGATAAGCTAATCCTAAAATAAAGGTTATAAAACTAATAATAATAATCCAAAATATTGTAATAAGCTTACTGAGAGAATTAGATTGATTTTGAAGGATGTTTTTATTAGCATACGTTAACTTTCTGGCAGAATTAAAACGGGGGTTGATTTGCGACCAATTAAAATAATTTGATGCTGGTTTAAGACAAAGGGTAGGCAACCACACCGCACCAGGATAGCGAGTATTAAAATGTTCTAATTGTTTGCGGGCTTTATGAACCGAACTAAATAGAGAATTCCCGTTAATAAATTCGCGAAAAAAATGCTCCAAAAACTCGATGGCAATTTCATCGGGGACGGGTTCGCTCATGACAATAATTTGTGCTAAATTTAATTCGCTCAAGCGATCGGCTAAACCCAAACCATCGCAAGAATTAAAAATAGCTAACTGTAGTCCCCGATCGATCGCTTGTTTAAAAGATTCCTTAAACTCTTCAATAGTCAAACATTGAGTATCATTAACTTCAATCCAACCAATAGTTCCATCATCGTTGCTGCCACTGTGTCCCGTAAAAATAAAAATATGATAGCCAGTTTCGCACCACAAGGCAGAAGCCAATTCCTTCAAAGAAGGTTGCAGCAAACAAACAATTTCCGCTTCTTTTTTTAACAAGCGATCGATAACTTCTAGATCCGATTGAGTATTAATACCGTCACTTTTACCCACCACCAACAAAATTCTGGCTTTTTTACTATTAATAATATCGCTCGGAATTGCGATCGCTAAATCTTTAGCGGTAGGAGTACTAATTGCTACTTCCGCTTGGGGATAATATTGCCTGAATAAATCCCATTCTTGCCAAGGAAGCCGACAGAGATCGATCTGCTGGGTATCGATCGCAATCTGTAACTCTTGGGATTGAAACTGATTGGCAACAGCAATCAAACCATCGCGAATTGCTTGCCATTGACTAGCGGTATTATTCAGCCACAGATTAAGATTAATTTCGATCGCATTGATACTTTCTGCAGACGAACTAACCCTAACAGACTTAGGAATTACTCGCAAAGTACCTCGATCCGAGATCTTAGAACGAATACCGTCGAGTAAACGATAATTATTTTGCCACTGCCGTACTGCCATTTTTAAAGCGGGTGGCATTGGCGATAAATAACCTTCTATTTCCCAGGGGCGATCGCTACAGCTTAAAGTAACAAAAAACCCTCGTTCCGATATCTTTCTAAATTTAAGTTTAATAATCTGCATATAGCAATTTTATCTAGATAGTGAAAAATAATTGGTCAGGACTAGAGATTGAGAAAACGAACAACTAATGACCAACAAAAAACTCCAAGATACCTTAGTTAATACGCCTTTATTACTGCGTTTAGTCTGGCAAGCTACGCCTTTGTACTTGCTGCTATCTTTAGCGGTAACGGGTTGCAAATCTTTGATTCCTGCCATGATGCTATTGGTCAATAAGGCGATCGTTGACATGGTAATTGCCAATTGGGGTAATGTTGATTTTGTTTGGCGGCCTTTAATTATTTTGGTCGCACTGCGTTTTGGAATCAGTTTGCTACAGGCGGTATTAAATCAAGCTAAT
>CAYXWE010000711.1:0-2749 GCA_964468145.1 uncultured Pleurocapsa sp. | reverse complement strand
TCGCTTTAGGCAAAGAAATCATGGAAATTATCGGCGATCTTTTAGAGAGTTATACCCCGCAAAGCCTTGAAACAGAAATAAAACCCAGAGAAATAACAGCACCTAAATTATTTCCAGTTTCTGGCGATCGCTCTTTAACAGCAAAAAGAGATAGGAATAAAGAACCAATTCAAAATACAGAAAATCTTTGGCAGTATCAACCAATTTCTAACTGTCAACCCAATAATCATCTAGAAACTTATTGCAAGCAAAAATTAGTTGAAGATGGCATACAAATTATTGGTGCTTCGGTAAGAGGTAAAAGTCACAAATATAAAGGCACTAATCGGGATGATTGGTTTGAATTTGCCTCAGTAGGTGATTGGCAAATAGTTGCTGTAGCCGATGGTGCGGGGTCGAGAATGTTTTCTCGCTTGGGGGCAAAAATTTCTTGTCAAACAGCAGTAGATAGTCTGGCTAAGAGTTTAGCAGAACATCAATTAAATCCTAGAAGCGATCGCCAAAATTTAAGTTCTAGCGATCGCGATATCGATCTGGTTTATCGATCTATAGAAGAGGCAATTGCCAAAGCCTATAGAGCCGTTGTTGGCGAAGCCAAAGAACTAGAGGATTCTGTTACTTATTACCAAGCATTAGGCGATCGCCGATTAGAATTATCCGATTTAGCTGCTACTTTATTAATTGCTATTCGCACGACAATTGTTGTTAATAATGAGGAATATAGTTTCGTTTTTAGCCATCAAATTGGTGATGGAGTTATAGCTGTTATTTCTCAACAATATAGTCTGGAAATTTTGGGTGTTCCCGATAGTGGTGATTATGCAGGGCAAACAAATTTTTTAACTTCCAGCGATCGGCGCGATGCTAATTTTAATCGAGGTAATATTAAAACCTTTCTCGGTAAACTAAAAACCTTGATGGTGATGAGCGATGGGGTATCCGATGATTATTTTCCTAACGCGCCCAAAATCGCTAACTTGTACGGCGATCTAGTTTTAAATTACATCCTCCCTATAGAGGAAATCGAGTCACTAAGATCTGAGTGTAGTTCGGCACAAGAGAAAGCTATTCTCAATACAGAGATAGACATTCAAAAAAACTATGAAAATTTCTGCTGCCGACATCGAGTATTAACTGCCCAGGGAGTAAAGAATTTTCCCGTTGCTTATTTAGATAAATATGCCCGACTCGTGAATAGGGAAGAATCAGAATTAATTGCATCCCCTTTACTCCCTATAGGTGCAAGGGCTAATCCCGTAGGAGAAATTTACAGATCGCGAAATATTACTTGTCCCGCAACCAGATTGTGTCATTGGCTCGATGCCTATTATCGTCGGGGTTCGTTTGACGATCGCACTTTAGTAATTCTTCACCAACAGTAAAGGGGAGTAATAAGTTTATGGGACAAAATTTAGCAACAGCTACTTTAGCTGACGGGAAGACAATTAATTTTTTCCCCAATCCGATTGGTGAGGGAGGGATGAAGCGAGTTTATTTAACCGAAGATAAACAATCTGTAATTTGCTTGTATAAAGATACAAGTTTATCGAAAGATAGCACTAGAAAAGCCAGACTAGAGCGAATTTCCAATCATTACAATCCCACCCAGGGAAATAACGGGGACTATTTTAAAAATATCTTTTGTTGGCAAAATGCGATCGTCGAACAGCCTTCATTGGGGATTGTAACTCCCATTTATCCTGATGGTTTTATGTTTCAAACAGGGAAGTTTGCAGGGAAAGAAAAACAAAGCAACTGGTTTACCAGTGCGAAACTACGTCGGGTATTACCAAAGACTGAATTGGGCAATTGGAAACATTATTGGAGTATTGCCATCCAATTAGCGAGGGGAGTCAGACGCTTGCATCAGGCTGGTTTAGCTCATTCGGATTTATCCAATCGAAATGTCTTAATCGATCCTTTGACGGGAAGATGCTTGATTATTGATATTGATTCTTTAGTCGTTCCCAATTTATTTCCCCCTGATGTTTTGGGTACGAGGGGTTATATTGCTCCAGAAGTCTTAAAAACCCTCCACTTACCTTTTTCTTCGCGACAGTATCCTTCTCACCTCACAGATCGTCACGCTTTAGCCGTATTAATTTATCAATACCTATTGCGACGACATCCCCTAGAAGGCTCGAAGATACATAAAGCTGCTACAGCCGAAGAACAAGAACTTTTGGAAATGGGAGAAAAGGCTCTATTTATCGAACATCCAAGAGATACTTCCAATCGCCCCCAAGATTTAAACATCGGCTATCATTGTTTGGGCGATCGCTTGGTAAAATTATTCAATCGAGCTTTTATTGATGGGTTACACGATCCCAATAAACGCCCCAGTGCTTTGGAATGGGAGCGAGAATTAGTCAAAACTTGGGATTTACTCTATCCTTGCCATAATCCCAATTGTCCCGAAGGTTGGTTTGTTTTACAAGACTCTCAACAGGGGCAATGTCCTTTTTGTGGCTCAAAAGTCCAAAAACCCATTCCCGTACTCCATTTACACCAAAAAACCCCTTTTGGTGGTTTTATCGAACGGAGTCGGATGGCAATCTACCACAATGCCTTGCTCTATAAATGGCACGCTTACGACAACATCTCTTTAAAAGAAGGAACAGATCGAACTCCCCAAGCCTATTGTATTTGGCATCGAGGGCAATGGTTGCTAATCAATCAAAGTTTGCCCCAGTTATATTCTCCAGGGGGAAACAAAGTAGCTACTAGCCCCCAACCAGGAAAAACCCCT
>CAYXWE010000710.1:0-2757 GCA_964468145.1 uncultured Pleurocapsa sp. | reverse complement strand
TTAGTGGTGCAAAAGCGAGTCGTCCTGGTTTGGATGAAATGTTAAAAAATGCTCGCGAAGACGATGTAATTGTAATTTGGAAATTAGATCGCTTAGGGCGATCGCTCAAGCATCTGGTTGAATTGGTAGCTGAGTTGAATGAGCGTAAAATTGGTTTGAAGAGTTTGAACGACCCCATTGATACTACTACCGCCCAAGGCAGACTCGTGTTTAATATCTTCGCATCCCTGGCAGAATTCGAGCGGGAGATTATCAGAGAGCGGACTAATGCGGGATTAGCTGCTGCTAGAGCTAGGGGGAGAAAAGGAGGCAGAAAACCTGGGCTATCGGAGGAAGCCCAGAGGAAAGCGAGAATTGCCGAGTCATATTATAAAGAGGGAATGCCTGTTAATCAGATTGCTAAGGACTTGAATATCTCCAAAGCCACTCTATATAAGTATTTGCGGTTTCGGCAGGTAGAAATCGGAAAATATCAAAATCAGAGGTTATAATCTGTTTTCAGACCAAAGCATAAATCTTAAATATTACATTGAATGCACAGAAAAAGTTTTTTCGCACCTTAAATTCACCTCTGATTAATTTGAATAACATCATGTTGAAGTCAATTAATGCAGAAAGAAATAAAGTTAACGTTTAACTTACATCTTATTTATTGAACAATAATGCCAGAAATAAACTTTCAACACATTCGTCGCTTCGGTAGCGGAATAACTGACGCATTTGAAGAATTATGCTGTCAAATATTTTTTCGATTATCTAATTATTCGACTCATGATTTTCAACTACCTGAAAATAGTAAATTTCAGCGTTTTCGAGGTGCTGGTGGGGACGGTGGAGTTGAAGCACTGTGGATATTGCCAGATGATAGCAAGTGGGGACTTCAATCTAAATATTTTGATAAATTAGAAACGTCTCAATTCAAGCAAATGAAAAAGTCACTGACAGCAGCAGTGAAAAATCATCCTGAACTTACCCGATACATTTACTGCATCCCATTCGATCCTACTGGGAAAAAATCTGAAGGAAAACGGGGAAAAAGTCAAACTGAAAAACTTGAGGAATGGAAAAGTGAACAATTAGCAAACTTAGAATCTAAAGATATTAATCTTTCCATCGAATTTTGGACTGAGACTGTACTCAGAGATTACTTACTTGCTGTCGATAGTCAAGGAGGTTTACGTCGCTACTGGTTCGATCGTGAAGTAATGACTACAGATTGGCTTCAAAAACGACTAGCTGATGCAGAAACTCAAGCAGGTAAACGTTATTCCCCAAAACTTTCGGTAAACGTTCCTGCTTTTGATGCTTTAGAAGCTTTTGCCATTCAGGATACTTGGAGAAAACAAACAGATAGATATTTAGAAGAATTCGATAAAAATATTCAAATATGGCACAGTCACGTTAAAAATGCTGATGATTTATCAGAAAATAGCCGTTTAATAGTTGATGATATTACAGAAAATCTTACTTTAATAAAGTCAATTTTAATTCAAGTTCGTGATTTTCAATTTTCTACTGATTTACAGACAGTAATTTCGCGGGTTCATGATTTAATAGAAAACACCAAACAAGCAGAAAAAGTATTTCTCACTGAACTTGAAAAAGAGCATGGTGAAAATGTAGATAATCCTCAATTTAGACAGTTCCAAGCTGAATATCAGTGTGCTTTTCCTGCTGCAAAATTAGATACTACTCGCGATTTAATTAAATGCTTATATAAAATTGCTCGATGGACAAATAGCTCAGAATTTCTTTTACCTAAAAGCCAGTTTATGTTACTTCGTGGTTGTGCTGGAGTTGGTAAAACTCATGCTATTGTAGATCACGCCGTACATATTAATCAGAAAGAACAAATATGTTTAGTATTTTATGGTGAAGATTTTACTGGAGATGAACCTTGGAAAATTATTGTTAATAAACTAGGGTTATCTAGCAATATTAATAGGGATGAACTCTGGGGAATGATTGATTCCGCAGCAGAAGCAACTGAGAAACCTGCCATAATTTATATTGATGCACTTAATGAATCACCAGAAAGACATCGGTGGAAAACATCGTGGCTTGAACCTTTGCGTCAACAAATTACTAATTTTCCGAGATTAAAATTATGTGTTTCGTGCCGTGATACTTATTTAGATGAAGTATTTGATGAGAGAAATGAATGGGTAGAATTTGAACATAACGGTTTTCTGGGACGAGAATTTGATGCAATTAAACAGTTTTTTGAATTTTATCAGTTAGAACCACCTACTACTCCATTATTGCAATCAGAGTTTGCTAATCCTTTATTTCTACACTTAGTTTGTCAAGCTGTACAAGGATTAGAATCTAAATCGATCCCCCTTGGTAGTCTTGGATTTACTGATGTTTTACGTTTATTGCTAGAGGAAAAAAATAAACGAATAGCGGGAGTTTGTCGCTACGACCGACGAGATGACAAGGTTACTAAAGCTGTTAATGCTTTGGCTAAAAAAATGGCTGAAGAAAAAACTCGAATACTTCCCAGAGAAACAGCATTAGCAATTGTTAACCAAATATTTTTTGTGGATGATAGCGATCGCTCTCTATTCATTCAATTAGAAAAAGAAGGGCTAATTGCACTAATTGAACAAAAAAGTAGACCTTTTGCGCCAGGACAGTGGTTTTGTCGCTTTACATTTGAGCGCGTAGCAGACTTTTTAATTGCTTTATTTTTATTAGAAGGAATTGAAGTTTCTCAACTTAATATAACTAAATTAAATGCAATAGAATCGGCTT
>CAYXWE010000709.1:0-2770 GCA_964468145.1 uncultured Pleurocapsa sp. | reverse complement strand
TATTGCCCGTACTAGACTACGTTCACAGTCGTCGTATTATCCACCGAGATATTAAACCTGAAAATATCATTCTGCGCCAGGAGGATAATGTTCCTTTTTTGATTGATTTTGGTGCAGTAAAAGAAGCGATCGCTACAGAAATTAATGATGACTCCAGCAGTAGCTATTCTGCCTCCATTGGGACTCCTGGCTATATGTCTTCCGAGCAAGCAGCAGGTCGTCCCATTTATTCTAGCGATCTTTATAGTCTGGGGTTGACCGCTATTTTCTTACTAACGGGTAAAGCCCCCCACGAATTAGAAACCGATCCGCGCAATGGCGAAATAATTTGGCAAGAACACGCTCAAAATTTAGACCCAGAACTTACTGCGATTATCGATCGAGCAATTCGCTTCCATCCCCGCGATCGCTTTAGCACTGCCTCAGAAATGTTCGATGCTTTGCAAGGTGAGGCAAGGAATAATGTCAATAATCCTACAGGAGTAACCTTAAATGTTGCACCAGCAGGTAATTTGGCAAGAAACTATACTGCAGGAGTCGGTAGTAATAATACCGTAGCTTTAAATCGCCACAGATCCAAAAAAAGCAAAAAACGGGGATTACTTACTAGTTTGGGTTTATTTGTCTTAATTGCTATTGGCGTGGGTGCGGGGACTTTTGCTGCAGGATTTGCTATTATCTCTAGTTTAGGGCGATCGCCAGACAATCCTCCCGAACGAATCGAAACTCCCCCCGTCACTCGTCAACCCGATATCTTTGAGACTCCAGAAGACGAAGTTGAAGATCGAGAAACAGTTACCGAACCAAAGCGCGATCGCGCCTCTGCTAAGAAAAAGAAACAACTTAGAGATGTCTTCGGCGATCTTCAACAGCAAACACAAAACTCGGCATCAAATCCAGATTCAGACAAGTTAGAGTCTCAAGCAAGAGAACAAGACAAACCATCTAAAACTTTAGCCAAAGGCGATATCGAACTAGTCCCAGAAATTAATATCCCGATTATAACTACAGGAACATCTGAAAGCCAGCTAGTTAGTACTTTGGGTCGACCAAACTCTCAAAGACAGGGATGGCAGCCCAATAGTAAAGTCTTAGTTTACTATGATGTAGTTCCCGATCGCGTTAACCTTAGCTATCAATCTGACAACACGGGTAAAATTCGTCAGACAGATGTAGCTCTCGACTCTACAGTTGGCCTGGGGACGATGCAATCAACCTTAGACAAAATGCTGGGTGGTAATGCTTCTGCTGATGTTAAAACCAAGCTGCGGGATGTTTACAATCGCCAAACCAACTTTAGTTTTTTTAAGCTGGATAATCTAGAAGGAAAAGTACAGCGAGACTCCAAAGATCGGGTCACTATTTCAGTCTGGGAAAGCGGATTTCAACATTGAAACTCATAGGATAGACCTTTAGCAATGGATAATTAATCATTGTTTAATTTGGTTTCCATTCTCTCCGACACGTTTATTAAGAGTGTTTTTGTTGATTGTTCATCGACCGTGATTAATTCTTAAACCTAGAGTATAGAAAGGATCTAAACCTTGCTCGATAAATTTTTACCCATCGAATCAATGTTAATTTGTGGGATTTAATTGGGAATTATAAGTTTATTCAATGTCAATCGCAATTGCTATGACAACAACTGTAAAACTAAATCCCACACAACTACTATTTCAACGGTCGGAGTCTAACAGTTATGGATGCTTGGAGGTAGATAGTGGATTAGTTGCTTGGAAAATATATTTACATAGAGGAAAAATTCGATATGTATATTGTTCCGTACAATCTCTCAACCAACTAAAATATTACCTGTATTATCTTAAGTACAAGCAGGCGATTGCTGGCTTAAGAAAGCTACCTCAATCTTTTCTCAAGCTACAGTCATCTATCCAAAATAAATCTTCTACTCAGAATATTTATGACAGGATTATTCCGTGGCTATTGACGCACGAACATCTAGAACTAGAACAAACAAAGGAGCTGATTAAGCATATTAACAAAGATAATATACTGTCTTTGTTATGCATTGATAATGGTGTTTCTGTATGGCAAGAGGGACATTCACTTCCCCTATGGATTCCCGCACAGATCGAATATTCTCTATCTACGGCCATAGCAGAATATTTGCAAGAGCAACAGACGAGATTGAAACAGTGGCAAAATTGCAGTTCGGAGTTAAAGTCTGTATATCAGCGTCCTTATTTTCCACCAGGCTGGAACACAAAACCTCTGCCCGAATCAGGTTCGCTCAATCAAAAAACTCTTACAGAATTAACTCAGGTTTTGAGGGGAAGAACTAGTATTCGTCAACTATCCATACTCCTTAACAAGGACGAGCTACAAATAGCACAGGTTCTATCACCTTATATCGAGCGCAAAATAATTTATCTGCATCACGCTCAAGGACCTTTAGACAAACTACCTCTAATTCCTCGTAAAACTCAAGATACTAGCCTAGGGAAATCACAATTAGATAGCAATTCCGAAGCAACCCAAAATAATACTTTTCCAGTATCGGTCAAAACTTGGAAAATTGTTTGTATTGATGACAGTCCTACTATTTTAGGGGAAATAAAACGGTTTCTCGATCGAGATAAATTTGATATTACTGCTGTTGGCGATCCCGTCCAGGCTGTATCTAAAATTTTTACTATCAATCCAGATTTGATTTTATTAGATATTACTATGCCCAGAATCAATGGTTATAAGCTATGCGGACTACTAAGAAGCAGTGGCAAATGCGATTCTATTCCCATAATTATGGTAA
>CAYXWE010000708.1:0-2786 GCA_964468145.1 uncultured Pleurocapsa sp. | reverse complement strand
GGGCTGGTTAATAGAGGTAACGCTAGGGAACAAGTGGGAACGAGCTGCGCGGACGCAGATCAACATCCATTTTTCAATATTTTCGGGAGTAGCGCTTGCCCCTGGTTTATTTAGCTGAGTTGTACGCTCTTGATTGTAAAGATTGGCGATCGCAACCCAAGTTTCGGGCTTTGGTTTGGGTAGTTTGCGGGTAGAACTTGCTCGCTCTGGAACATAGATTGTTTTGAGACAGTTCCAGGCTAAAATATAGCTTTCAACTACTTCTGAATCTAGTACTGCATCCGCCAAAGCTTCAGTTAAGCGTTTTTGGCTGAGTTTGCGCAATAAAGACCAGTCCGAACAAATATCAATTTCTCGCTTTTGACGGAGTAGTTCCCGAATCAAATTACCAAAGGTAATACTGGCATAACTTTTGAGATTGAATCCTCGTTCGCGATCGAATCCTTTGAGGACTTTATCGATACCTGCGATCGCCACTTGAAAACAATCTGGGACAGTATACTGACTGCTGGTGAATCCACTAATAGTTTTGGTAGACGACCAAAAACAACTTTCTTGTAAATAAGCAGCTAAATGCTCTCTTGCCAAACTTTCAGGCTGTACTTGCCAAATTTGATGCCAATATAATGCCCAAAAATTTTCCGAACTTTCTGTAGGAATTTTGCCGATCGACTGTCTCATGCTGCGACGCAAACGAGCATCTACCGCCCACTTGCTAAAGCGATCGTAATCAAACTGGATAAAACTAGAAAAAATTTCAACTGTGTCTTGGCGAGAAAGCATTAATCGACCAACAATATAAATAAGAGGATTTATTATTAACTTTCTCTCCAAAATACTACACAATGCAGACTCATCGATAGCCTTCTTATCGGTATTTTAGGCAAAGATTCTTAAATTGTTAGGGATATAACTTATTTTGTAGCCGATCGGTGGTACATTTTATTGAAAGATTCGATCTATAGTCTCGGTGGTTTAAATTTTTTTAGCGATGCTCGATAATAACTATTAATTGTTCAAATTGTGGAGCAAAGGTAAGTTTTTTCTGCGAACCAAAAATCCCACCTTTTTAGCCAAGCGCAAAGGTAGGAGTGTCAAAATACTGAAGATTAATCGAGACTTATTTATAATAAATCATAAAAATCAGATGACTGGTAACTATTCCAACAGAACAGTTGTTAACACAGAGCCATATATAGAATTGGATAACCAAGGTCGCAAAGAAATTCTAACTTTAAATAATGGCGTTAGCTATCTGGGTAGAGATCCTAGTTGGGCAAATATTCAGACTCCCCAAGACTGGAATGTAATTTCTCGCAAACAGGCAATTATCGAGAAAGAAGGTAATAGTTTTCGGATTTACGATGGCGATCGCCATAATCAAAGACCAAGCGGTAACGGGATTTTCCTCAATCAGTCGCGAATTAATCTTACCGAAGGTCATGTCCTCAAAAGTGGCGAACAACTACACATCGGTCAAGATCCGCGTCATCAGATAACTTTGACTTACTATAATCCTCTTCTGGGGGAAATGAATATTCCCAGTATTCGTCGTCTCAGCCTCAAGGGATTACAAAACTGGCCTGTAGAATTAGGACGAGCTCCTAATTGTGAGAGTACTTCCTCAATGGAGTTGGATGCTCCTACTGTTTCTCGCCTCCATGCGGTAATTAATCCCGATGGAAAAGGGGGTTATGTATTACAAGATCGCAGTAGCAATGGTACTTTTGTCAACGGCAGTCGTTTGGAAAAATCCTATACTTTAAACAAGGGCGATACTATACAGATTGGCCCTTATGTATTGCTGTTTACAGGGGAAGCTTTAGAGTTAACCAATGCTAACAATCAGATTCGCCTCGACGCTCATAGTTTGACTTTCAGAGTCAAGGATAAAAAAGGCGAAACCTTCACTATCTTAAATGAGGTTAATTTGGTATTAGAACCAGGTCAACTAGTAGCTTTTGTAGGCGGTAGTGGTGCGGGTAAATCTACTTTGATGAAGGCGTTGCTGGGTATTGCTCCCATCTCTTCGGGAAATGTCTATCTCAATGGCGACAATCTCCGCAAAAACTGGCCGATTTATCGCTCCCAAGTAGGTTATGTTCCCCAAGATGATATCATCCATCGCGAGCTAACTGTAGAAGAGGTTTTACGCTCTGCCTGTCAATTACGCCTGCCTCCCGATACTAACATTAGTAAAGTAATTACCTATACCCTAGAACAGATCAAGCTCTCTCACGTCCGCAATACTCTAGTTTCTCGGCTGAGTGGGGGACAGCGCAAACGGGTCAGTATTGGAGTAGAGTTACTGGCAGATCCTAAATTATTCTTCCTTGACGAGCCTACTTCGGGCTTAGATCCTGGTTTGGATAAGGAAATGATGCAGTTACTAAGAGAACAAGCAGATCGAGGAAGGACGATCGCTTTAGTTACCCACGCCACCGACAATATTGGAATCTGCGATCGCATTGCTTTTATGGGACTGGGAGGTAGCCTGTGTTTTTATGGCCCGCCAGAAGAAGCTTTACCTTTCTTTCAAAGGTATGCAGGGAAATTTGAAGGCGAGCATTTTGGTGATTTTGCCGATATCTATATTGAATTAAACAAAGGTAAAAATAAAGCTGCGATCGCCGAAAGGGTTAGTTATTGGTCGGGAAAATATGCTAACTCTCCTGAATATAAATCTTACATCCAAAACTCTCTTAGTCCTGGAAAAGAAAATCAGCAGGTAGCAAAATCCAAAATGACTAAGTCAGGGATTTCTCCTATCGCCCAATTATCGTTAC
>CAYXWE010000707.1:0-2788 GCA_964468145.1 uncultured Pleurocapsa sp. | reverse complement strand
GATCTCTGAGCGAGTAAGCTATTGGTCAAAACAATATGCCATTTCCCCTGAGTATAAATCCAACATTCAAAACTCTCTGAGCCCAGGAAAGGAAAATCAACAGGCAACTAAATCGAAAAACTCGAAAACAGGGATTTCTCCTCTTGCCCAGCTGTCTCTCCTCTGTAAGCGTTATTGGAAACTGGTCAGTCGCGATAGCACTAGTCTCATTCTGACTTTACTCGCAGGACCTATTACCATCGCTCTCACGGGTTTACCTCTACGCAACGAACAGCCTCTAAGCGTAATTGACGAACCTGGAATCACTCAAGGATCTCTCGCTTTAAGACTGCTATTTATTTTTAGCTGCGTATCTATTTGGATTGGGCTTTCCAATTCAATTCGCGAAATTGTCAAAGAAGCAGCAATCTATTTTCGCGAGCGTTTGCTTAATTTGGGTATTTTGCCCTATTTTACTTCCAAGCTGTTGATTCGTGGTGGATTAGCTTTGGTGCAGACAGTTTTGATTGCAGGGGTGGTTTTATTGGTCTTTGACGCTCCCGAATCAGACTTAATACCTTGGTACTTGGGTTTTGCTATTACTACTTTTTTGACTTTACTTGCTAGTACTAGTTTGAGTTTAATGTTATCTGCATTTGTCAAGACAGAGAATGAAGGTAATGGAATTTTGCCCTTGATTATGATTCCCCAAATTATCTTTTCTGGAGTGCTATTTAATCTAGAAGGATGGTCTAGTAAACTGTCTTGGCTAATGCTTTCTCGCTGGTCAATTGGTGCTTATGGATCTCTAGCTGATGTCAATGCCATGGCTCCCAAACCCAATGCAATATTAACCGAAGAAATTATTAACGACATCTTTAAAGCCACCCCTGTATACGATGCTAGTTGGGATAATTTGGGCTTAAATTGGGGGATTTTAATTGCCCACACTTTGATTTATACCATTGTTGCTCTCATAGTCCAGCGTCGAAAAGATATTTTTTAGTTTAGTATTATCGCTCGCGGTTTTAAGTATTTACTACGAAACTTCTAATAAAGTTTGATACTTTTGTCTGGACGATCCGTAAAGTTAGTATGAAGGGAAGGGTAGTTTTCCGTGAAGAGATTGACAGTGTGGTAAAAGCTGGGTTATACATTAGTTTATGACTTGCGTATATTCTCTTAAAAGAAAATACTTAGTTATGGTTATTATTATGTAGACAGTTATTAATACTTTTTTTTGAAGCTCAATCATTATCAGAAACGCGGCTGTTTATTCGCATCTTAAACAAAATGTTTAAAAGGCTCTCTAATAGTAGCTAGCGAAAATGCTGAAATTTTAACGATTTGATTCGGAACTCAAAACTAAATCCAGAAGCAAGTTATGTTAGATAAATTTTCTAGTCCTCCAGATTATGGAATAGACCAAAACGCTCCTGTCAGCGAGATAGCTGACACTAGAGATCTTCGCTCTCCAGGGTATTTAAAACTAGCAGGCAAAGAACTTTCCTATAGATTGAAAGTAGTCGTTCTAGTTCTGTTAGATGCTGTTGCTCTCTGGTTGGGGTGGTCGATAGTCTACACTCCGAACTGGAAAGAATTTAGTCCCAATGTTGTGGGCGCAAATGCCGAAACCTATAGTTTGTTTTTGACTGTTTTAGTCTTTACAATTTTTATGTTCTCCGCTTTTGATTTATATCGTAAAGGAGACAAAAGCAGAAATTTGTTTAGCTCGATTAAAGCGGTTTTTTTGGTACACTTGGCGATCGTTCCTATTGTTTTGAGGTTCTATGATTCGACGGTAATTTATAATCTGGCTGCTGCATCCGTGCTGACAGCTTTTTTGATTGGGCTTTATCGCACCACTCTCAATTGGGTTTGGGCCTATGTACGCCAGAAATACACTCCTTTGAGACAAAAAATCTTGCTGATTGGAAATTCTGAGGAATTAGCAAGATCTCAAGAACTTTTAGAAAGTAGCGAAGTATTTAAAATTGCAGGACAGTTGGATTTATCAGATTTTGATGATGATGATTCTCTATACTTGGCGTTAGACCGCATCGATTATGCAGAGTTAGATGAAGTGTTTATTTGTTCTTGGGAAGCGATCGAAACCGCAGCTAACTTGTATTGGAAGCTAAGGACTACTGGGGTTAACTGGCGCATCTTGCCAATCAACATCAAGCTACCCGAACGACAAGCAGAAATTGATACGATCGTTGGAGTTCCTACTATCAGATTGGCTCAAAGCGCGATCGTCGGTATTGATTTTTTTAGCAAACGTATTTTTGATATTGTAGTTTCTTTAGTTTTGCTGGCGATCGTTGGTTTACCATTAGCGATAATTGCACTGCTCATCAAATTAGATTCCCCTGGTTCTATTCTATACAAACAAACAAGGGTTGGTTTGAAAGGCAATCATTTCGATATCTGGAAGTTTCGCACCATGGTCGAAAACGCTAGCGAATTGCAGCAGCAGCTAGAGGCTCAGAACGAAGTAAAGGGCGGAATTTTATTTAAAATCAAAGACGATCCTCGCATTACTAGAGTAGGCAAATACTTGCGCCGTTATAGTCTTGATGAATTGCCCCAATTATTTAACGTGTTACGGGGTGAAATGAGTTTAGTCGGGCCTCGTCCTTTGCCCGTTCGAGATGTAGCCAAATTTTCGCGCAGTCATTATTTTCGTCAAGAAGTACTCCCAGGCATTACTGGTTTGTGGCAGGTTAGCGGTCGCTCGGGTACCGATTCAGATGGAGTGTTCAATCTAGATTTCGAGTACATCGAAAATTGGTCCTTGGCACTAGAT
>CAYXWE010000706.1:0-2789 GCA_964468145.1 uncultured Pleurocapsa sp. | reverse complement strand
GACAACGGGGATAACTCTTTTATTGAAGATAGCTTTGACAACGGGGATAACTCTTCTGATGGCGATGGTTTTTCCAATGGAGATGGCTCTGGAAGAATAACCGCAGACAACGAAAATTTTCACTACGAGGGTAGAATAAATCAGCAAAATCCTCAAGCACCAGTATTCTCCTATCCTGCAACAGCAGTTGAGTTTCAGTTTACAGGCACTAGCCTCAAAGTAGAATTGACTGAAGATAACTGGGGAGGAGAAAATTACGTCGATGTATTTATTGATGACAATCCTGAGCCGACTACTATTAAACTAGATGCTAATGGACAGGCATCTCTTTACGATGTAGCTCAAGGATTAGAAGATACAGTCCACAATGCTGTATTGGTTAAGCGGAATGATTTTGAGACAGGGGAGTTTGAATTCCACGGTGTAACCTTAGATCCTGGTGAAGGCTTACTTCCAGTAGATTCTGTATCGGATAGAAAAATAGAAGTTTATGGAGATTCTATTTCAGTAGGTAAATTTGTCGAATACGAACAGGCTGGCGTTCAAGATCCTCCTGGAGGAAGCTCCGAGCTTACTAATGCTAGTCTTAGTTATGCTTCCCTTTTAGCTGATGACTACGATGCTGAACTGTCTTTAGTTGCTCAAGCAGGAGTATCCTTAATAGATGGTTTTGGTTTTTGGAATCAGGGTACGGGGATGGAAGCAATTTATAATAAGTTTGCAGCTATCGATGAAGCTCCTGGCTGGGATTTTGATAACTACGATCCCGATCTAGTGATTGTTGCCTTGGGTCAAAACGATTCTGCAACTGTTAACATTGGTAGCGATTTATCCAGTACCCAATGGAAAGATCGTTACAAGCAATTTATTTCCAATATTCGAGCGGAACATCCCGATGCTTATTTTATTGGAATGTTCCCCAATATGTATCACGATACGAAATGGGATAATTATTTAACCGAGGCGGTAGAAGAATATAAAATTGAAACCAATGACAATAAGGTTTATTCTCTAATTCACGAACAAGTTACTCCTGGACATCCCCGTACTAGCGAACAGCAAGCTATGGCAGATACTCTCAAAGAGTTTATCGACACTACTCTAGTGGCAGATGGTTTTCAGTGGTAAATCTCGAACACTACCGAAAAAAGAAGAGAAAGTTAGTTTTACTTTCTCTTCTTTTTCGTTGCTGCCTAATTTATCAAAAAGCTAAAAGCTTTTAGCCTTGGATTAACTGGTAAAGCGTACGCTTTGGATATAAAATCCCACTCTCTTAAATTAAATACTGGGAATTTTTTTGTGCCATTCGGTTGCTTGTTCGTAAGCATGGGCAACATGGAATAAAACATCCTCTCGCAAGACATTGCTGACCAACTGCAAACCAATAGGCAAACCTTGACTATCAAAACCACAGGGAATACTAATACCTGGTAAACCAGCTAAGTTTACAGGAATAGTCATCAAATCCGACAAGTACATAGATAGAGGATCGTCGGTTTTTTCTCCAGCCTTAAAAGCAGTAGAAGGAGAAGTCGGACATACCAACACATCCACATCCGCAAACGCATTGTCAAAATCTTGTTTGATTAAAGTACGAACTTTTTGCGCTTTGAGATAATAAGCATCATAGTATCCTGCCGAGAGAGCATAAGTACCCAACATGATTCTTCGTTTTACTTCTGTACCAAAACCAGCAGCGCGAGTATTAGTATACATATTAAGTAAATCTTCTGATTCTTCTCTCACGCCATATTTAACAGCGTCATAACGAGCGAGATTAGCAGAAGCCTCGGAAGAAGCAATCATGTAGTAAACGGGCAAACCATAGCGGAAACGAGGACAAGAAATCTCTTTAATTTCTGCACCCATCGATTCCAATTGCGCGATCGCACTTTTGACACTTTCGGCGACTACCGAATCTAAACCTTCGCCAAAGGTTTCGCTAATAATTCCTACTTTCAGACCTTTTTTTAACTCTGGTTGTAGATATTGGGTGTAGTCGGGAATATCTACCTTCAGGCTAGTAGAATCGCTAGGATCGTGTCCTGCGATCGCACTTAATAAGATCGCCGAATCTTCTACAGTCCGAGAAAAAGGCCCTATTTGATCTAAAGAAGAAGCATAAGCCACCAAACCAAAACGAGATACTAAACCGTAGGTAGGTTTTAAGCCGACGACTCCGCAAAATGAGGCTGGCTGACGAATTGAACCCCCCGTATCCGAACCCAAAGAAACTACACATTCCCCTGCAGCCACCGCAGCAGCAGAACCTCCAGAAGAACCCCCTGGTACTCGCGTCAAATCCCAAGGATTTGCTGTGACTTGAAATCCAGAGTTTTCGGTAGAACTCCCCATCGCAAACTCATCTAGGTTAGTTTTACCGACGACTACTACCCCTGCTTGTTTTAGCTTTTGAGTAACTGTAGATTCATAAGGAGGAACAAAATTAGCTAAAATTTGCGACGCGCAGGTAGTTTTAATTCCTTTGGTACACATATTATCTTTGACACCCAAGGGAATACCTTCGAGGATGCCAATCGATTCCCCTGCTGCAATTTTGGCATCTACCTTTTCTGCTGCTGCTAAGGCTTCGGATTCAGTTACCGACAAAAAAGCTTTAACTTTTGGTTCTACTGTTGCAATCTGTTTTAAAGCTTCCCGAGCAATTTCTACCGCGCTACGTTCTTTGCTAGTTAACTGCTGATGTAATTCTTTTATACTTCCTTGGTACATCAAATTACCTTTATTTGTTTGTGTCTTCAAAGATTATATTGTAAAAGGATCGATCG
>CAYXWE010000705.1:0-2790 GCA_964468145.1 uncultured Pleurocapsa sp. | reverse complement strand
CTCATCGTTACCAACTCAACCAAGCAGCTAAATCTGCTTTATTGAATCAATTTACAGAACTATACAACGCTAGAGATAAAAACTTTGGTAATGGTAGACTGGCTCGCAATTTGTTTGAGAAAACTATCGAAAAACAAGCTACAAGATTGAGTCGTGTTTCTAATTTATCCAAAGAAAGTATGATGACGATTACAGCAAAAGATATTATTTAAACTAAATTCACTTAAGTATGGATTGACAAACGATAGTTAAATCCAGATAATTATAGATTGGGCATCTAATAACTTGCTCGGATCGGGTCTTTTAAAAAAACGCCGCGTAAAAATAAGCCAAAAGCTACAAATTCAATTAGCTCAGGCTTTTACCTGGCTACCCTTACGGCAGCACATACAGAGATAAATTTTATGACTTACGCAATTGTTGAAATCGGTGGCGGACAAATGAGAGTTGAGCCTGGTCGTTTTTACGATGTCAACTTATTAGCAGCCGATCCAGAATCTAACTACACCATAGACAAAGTTTTATTGGTTAGTAACGATGACGACGTAACTATTGGTCGTCCTTATATTGAGGGTGCTACCGTAGAAGGTACTGTAATGCGTCATAGACGGGGCAAAAAAGTCATCGTTTATAAAATGCAGCCCAAAAAGAAAACTCGCAAAAAACGCGGTCATCGTCAAGAGTTGACTCGTTTGATGATTGATTCGATTAGCTTAAACGGTTCGGTTATTGCTAAAGCAGAAACCGAAGCAGCTACAGCAGAATAAACAAAGAATATAGAACAAGCACAATTTATAGAGGATAGATAATATGGCTCATAAGAAAGGAACAGGTAGTACTCGTAACGGTCGCGATTCTAATTCTAAGCGACTCGGCGTGAAACGTTATGGCGGACAAGAAGTTACCGCAGGAAGTATTTTGATACGTCAAAGAGGTACTAGCGTACATCCCGGTAATAATGTTGGTCGCGGTAAAGACGACACTTTGTATTCTTTGATTCATGGCGTTGTCAAATTTGAATACAGAAAAAGAGGACAGAAGAAAGTAAGTGTTTATCCTGTCGCTGAAGGCGCAGCGTAAATACTTGATTATTTGATTTTTGAAAGAAATAGCACTCATTGATAATGGGTGCTATTTTCTGTATGAGAAGGATGTAGGGTTTTAGTTGAAGATAAATAGTAAGCGTCCACAGATTAACGCAGATAAACACAGATAGATAGATCTGCTTTTGGACTAATTCGATCTTTGATGTATTTATATAATTAAAAACAAGAATTTAATACAATGTCTAATACTCAAGGTCTTATAGATGCGGTTAACCAAGCTGATTCTGCAGATTTACTGTTGGAAACAGTAGAAGATTTAGCCGAGGTAAATGATATAGCTGCGATACCGACTTTAGTTGAGGTGTTGGGGTTTAATAATCCTGGGGCTGCAGTGGCTGCGGTGGATGGTTTGATTAAAATAGGCGAACCTGTTGTTCCCTATCTATTGGATAATTTGGATGGTTATAATTATGGTGCGAGGGCGTGGGCGACTAGAGTCTTTGCAGGAATTGGCGATCCTGCTGCACTGGATTTATTGTTAGAGGCTGCGGTATCTGATTTTTCTCAAAGCGTGCGTCGTGCTGCTGCTAAAGGGCTTGGTAGTATATTGTGGTCAAAACTACCCCAAGATAAGCTTATTTCTGCCCAACAGCAGGTGTTAGATGCTCTTTTGTTGGCTACAGAAGATGGAGAATGGGTAGTGCGTTATGCTGCCATTGTTGGTTTGGAGTCTTTGGGTAAAACTTTGGCAGACAGTCAGCCAGAATTGTTGTCCAAAATTACTGCTAGGTTTAAAGAATTAATTGATGGCGAACCAGAAGCAGCTATTTGTGCCAGAGTTAGATATGCAATGAATAATTAAACCCTAAAACGAACATCGGTTACACCTTGACGCATTTGTTTTTGTCGTCTTAGCCAAGATGCGCGAATGCCAGGACGAATTATGGGAGCGAAGGTTTTTGCACCCCAACGGAGAAAGGCATGGTTATGTAGTAACTCTGCTTGAGCCATTTCCTGTGCCTGTAGCTTCTGGATACGAATAATTTCTGCTTCTCTGGCTTGTTGAATCTGGGGGAGAATAGCATCGATTGCCTGAGGATCTCGATTAGACTGATTCAATAAAGGCACTAAATAATTAGCTGCAACGATCGCATCGCGAAATGCCATATTAATTCCCTGGGCGCGAATGGGCGACATGGGATGAACTGCATCCCCTAATAATAATAGTCCTGGTTTGTACCAGCGATCGCAACGTCCCACAACTACAGATAACAACTGCGGTTTGGTTAAACTTTCTTGGTGAGTTTGAATGTGTTTGGCTAGCCAAGGAGGAGCAGCATCGGTTAATTTGTTGACCCAATCGATTTCTTTCCAATTATAGTCATCATCAGGGTGTAGCCCCCAGCCGATATGTAGTTTGTTACCAGATCCGCGAAATAAACCGAAAGCATCCTTGCCTCGGACAATAGAATAAAAAGTATTGCTCGATTCTTTTAATGCGCCAGAGTCTAATTTAAACCAGAGAATATCGATACTATTTTGTAGTTTAATTAAATTAATGCCTGCTTTGCGTCTCACCGTTGAATTACGCCCATCGGCAGCAATGACCAAATCTGCCTGAAGATCGCGATCGCTCGTGCTACCCGAAGGGTAATCGCCAGCTAGTTTGACTCCCTGCACTCTTCCCTCTACAGTTACAAGGTCTTTAACCGCTTCCCCTGAAATAAATTCAAACTGAGAATAG
>CAYXWE010000704.1:0-2792 GCA_964468145.1 uncultured Pleurocapsa sp. | reverse complement strand
ACTAACGACTAACGACTAACGACTAACGACTAACGACTAACGACTAACGACTAACAACTAACGACTAACAACTAACAACTAACAACTAACCTCGCCGATAAATTCTCTTATCCCAAACTCACATCAATTTATTCTTCATCCTTCATCCTTTCCAAATATCCTCTAGGAGTAATAATCCAGTCTGCATAGTTGCGACTAGAAGTGTTACCAATAATCACGGTAGTTAACATATCTATCTCGTGGTCTAACATATTCTCTAGAGTAGTAATGGTAACCTGTTCGTCTTCTCGATATGCCCGCCCAACGATCGCGACGGGGGTATCGCTTTGGCGGTGTTGGGAAAATATTTCTTGGGCGGTAACAATTTGGCTGGTGCGTTTTTGCGATCGCGGATTATAAAGGGCGGTAATGAAATCTCCCCTAGCTGCTGCATCGAGTCGTTTTTGAATTACCGACCAAGGAGTCAATAAATCGCTCAGACTGATGGCGCAGAAATCGTGCATTAGAGGCGCGCCTACCCTAGAAGCTGCTGACTGGAGGGCAGAAATTCCAGGGAATACTTGTACTTGAGGGGTATTGCCATTCCAACCCGCTGCCTGCAACTCTTCTAAAACTAAACCTGCCATGCCATAGATACCGCAGTCGCCAGAAGAAACTACCGCTACAGTTAAGCCCCACTGTGCTAATTCAATTGCTCTTTGCGCCCTTTGTTGTTCTTGGGTAATGGGAGAGGCTTCAATTATTTGTCCCGATCGCTTTAAAGACTGAATTAAATCCAAATAAAGCTGATAGCCAATCACTACATCCGCTTCGATAATTGCAGTTTGGGCAGCAGGGGTGATTTGAGCGAGGTTACCAGGGCCAATACCTACCAGATATAATTTGCCAGTATACCCAGTATACTCGGTTTCTGCTTGGGCGATCGCTACTGTTACCGCCCCTGATTGAGTTTCTGACTTGAATATTTGTTTGGATACTAAGAGGTTTTTTCCCGCCAAAACCGCAGCAGCTTCGGCAACGCTGGGAGTACCTACTTCTTGTTGGACTACCGTTGAGGGAGTAGGAACGTCCACTCGGTTTAATTCCTCTGCGCTAAAAGTTTTAAAGATTAAGTCGCGTCGCTGACACAGTTCGATAATTCCCGTTTCATCCGCCTTTAGATCGATGCTAGCTATTCCGGCGATCGCTTCGCTGGCAAAATGATAGGTGGTACAGGTTTCCTCAATAGCGTTTTCGATTAATTCTCTAGGAGTGTTTCTTTCGCAACCAATACCCACCCATAAGACTCTAGGATGCCACTGTATCTTGGGAAAATCTGACTTGGGGGCAATTTTGCGTTTGGTGGAGCTAATCCAAATTCGTGCCTGGGGGTTTATGGGATTTTGGGGTTCGGAAAAACCAAAATAAAAAGGATGATGTTCTGGTAAATGTTCTTGCCATAACATCGAACCCGCCTCTTGAATTACCTGTACTGTCTCCTGGCGGGCGATCGCTGCCAGAACCCCCGTCCAGTCTCCATCGCCCATGCGCCAACCATAGGTAAAACCTAAAGTATCCATCGCGGGTAAAGCTAAATTATGAGATGCTCCCGTAATTATGGCTGTTCCACCAAGTTGAAGGGCAATTAATTGAGCTAATAAATCTGCTTTGCCATGATGCCCGCTACAAAGACTAATTACATGATTTGCTTGAGGATCGATGACTATTACAGCGGGATCTTCGGCTTTATTTTTCAGCAAGGGTGCAATCAACCTTACCACTGCACCCGCAGCCAAACAAAATATAAAAGCTGAGTTTTGCGACCAAATATTAGTTAGATGTTCTCGCAGAGAATTTTGGTAGTGGTTTGAGTTTCCCTGGGGTGGGATGGAATCGGGCAACCATAGTTTAATATTGGGATCTTGAGCTAAGGGAGTAAGAGTTTGGGCTGCCTGGGTATTAGTTGCGATCGCCACAATAGGTGCGTATCGATCGAAGCAAGAACTGTCCACAATATAATCCAATTCGTTCTACTTTATACTCTCACTTCCCAGGGATAGCAATTGTTAATTTAACCTGTAAACAACAAAGAACTAGCATCCTATCCCCTTCTCGATTGAAGTTGACGATAGACATCGCGGATATCTACATCGTGATGAGCAAGAGCAACCAGAGTATGATACAGCAAGTCTGCAACTTCCGAGGCGATCGCCCCCCTATCGTCATCTTTACAAGCCATTACTACTTCGGCTGATTCTTCACCAATTTTCTTGAGAATTTTATTATCTCCCCCTGCAAATAACTGACAAGTGTAAGAAGTCTCGTTAGGATGCGCCTGGCGATCGCGAATGACTCGATATACTTCTGAAAGGGTATCTGCGGGAGGAGCTTTTTTAGTTCCCTCTATTTGATGAAAACAGCTACGCTCTCCTGTATGACAGGCAATATCGCCAATTTGCTCGATGGTAATTAGTAGAGCATCACTATCACAATCGTAACGCAGCGATCGCACTTTTTGAATATGTCCTGAAGTTGCTCCCTTATGCCACAATTCCTGACGGGATCTACTCCAATACCAAGCCTCTCCTGTATCGATGGTTTGTTGTAAAGACTCTGAGTTCATCCACGCCATCATCAACACCGTACCATCAAGATAATCTTGGGCGATCGCAGGTACTAACCCTTGTTCGTTATAACGAATTTTATCTACAGGAATCGTTAAATTATTAGTTTTGCTAGAAGACATTATTTATTGTGCCGAGAAGTAAAGTCAACTTTTTATTTTCACGCAAAAAAGTACAAACTCCAAGTAT
>CAYXWE010000703.1:0-2794 GCA_964468145.1 uncultured Pleurocapsa sp. | reverse complement strand
CAGGCCCGCCGACGAAAAGACCGAAAAACAAAGAATAGAATTGCCAGAAAAAAAGAGCAAGAAAGAATAGAGGTAGAGAACTACTATAAGAGTAAGGTCAGCAAAGAATTTTTAACTAGAAAAATCTTAGATATTGAGAAATCTAGAGTGTGGGAGGACATAGACCATAACTCTTATAGATTAGTATTTGGAAGAAGTAGTTTTGAAGCTTGTACCCACCCTGAGAAATACTGGAAAGTGAGAGTTTATGACGACCCAATTAACTATAACCTGCGACAAAATGAACTAGATGCACTTAGCGACGGATATCAAAATTTATCCAGTGGTGATGCGGTATTTGTGGCAAGTACTCCTTACAAAGCTTTGTTGCTAGGTGAGGAAGTAGATGTAGTAAACATTAAGTATAGTCATCGGTATAAAGATTGGTTTGGTAATTGGAAATATAGGTATGCAGCAGAAAGAATTTTACTAGACAATCTCTGTACCAGAGAGATTCCTGAACACTATCAAGATAGTAATAGTATTTTCAGGATTGTAAAATAATCTGTGTCAGTGGTTATTTTTATACTTATCGAATATAAGCTTCTGGAGAACGTTGTTAATAGTAATTAGTCACTCATCATCATACTGGAGTAAGTAAATAATGGATGAACTGGAGATTACCTAAATGACAACAGCGACCCTAGATAAAACCGCACCAAAAATTGAGTATTTTGAAAACGACTTATAGTTGACCCTGCTAATATCAGACCCTACAGCCAAGATTGGATAGAGAAATCAAAGCAATTAGATGGGATATTTGCCAGACGCAAGAGAGAACGTCAACTAAATCGATGACATCCACGCCCATCTATATAGATGTGATGTATAGATGACATATAAATGGGTAAGACAAAAGCTACAAGTATCTATCTAGATGGAGAAACCAAGAGAATAGCAACTGAGAGTGCAAAAGCGTTCGGATTGAGCTTATCAGCCTATCTCAGACTACTAATTCATCAAAATAGCAATACAACTAAGGAGATAGAGATAACTGCTGATGGTGGTACTGCTATCTATGGGTTAATAGGAGAGAGAGATGTATAGGGAGCATAGCTTAGTGGAATATGAGCAATTAACCAAACTCCAGAATACTTATGAATTAATCCGTAGACTCAGTTTTGGTGAGAAGCTTATTATTACTGATTATGGACAGAAGACTTATGGTAGAAAGAGACCACAGGTAAAACCAGTATTGAAGGTATGGTGCAAATCAACTGAAGGGTGGTCTGAGACTTTTGTAAAAGTAGAGACATCAGAAGAAAAAGAGTTGCTGGTACAGTATCAATTGTTATTAGCTAATGGCTTTAGGGTTGTGGCTGTTGAGTACGATGACCTCCGAAGAAAGTTACGACTAACCATTAATGAGGGGCTTTCATTGGAGTGGTTTGACCATGTATGTAAAGTGTGGGGCTAAGTAAGTAATGTTTAGCGATTATCCCTTACCCACGCTACGCCAGCAGATGATAGTTCAGGAGATGAAAGAGTGCATCCTAATTTTCCCGACTTCAATGGGTACAGGACTTATAGATTTTAGTTTAGAACTTATATTTAACGGTAATTCATTACTGGTAAATCACACTGTAGTCATAGACTCAATATCAATTAGTAATGAGTCCTTAGAAAGAATTATGGTACATAGGGTAAAAAGAACTCAAGATATCCTGTTAATCTCTGATGTTAGAACTGCCAAAAGAATAGGTAAGATGTTCAATGGAAGATTATTAAGCTCTCAAGAGATTGTTGCCGTTAGTCCAAAATCAGAATGGTTTAACCCAGAAAACAATAGGCTAGTCTCTCTAATTGGAGACTTGAATCCTATCCCTTCCCAGAGCCACCTAGATGAGCTTCTACAGGATGAATATCCTTGTAAGATAAATCCACAAGAGAAGCAGAAATTTAGTGCTTATATCAATGCTAAAGGATTGCATTGGCGTTCTTTAGTTGCATTGGCTAATTCTCTTCCCCTATTCCTAGTAAAAGTTAGAAATAGTGGAGTGAATGACTCGATACTCAGTAAGAGATTTAACTGGTGATATGGAAGAATGTGGCTAGGTTGGGCAAAAACCTGTAGATTAAGTATATTCACTGATGTTCTATGTGTAATCTTGGTGTATTATAGATATATAGGTTGAACACTTCACAACCAACCAATTACTATACATATCTAAGGTCAATAATATGCTTTATGTTCAGGATAGTACTGCAAGTTTTAATGGTTATTTTGTCACTGAGACTAAATCATCTGCGATAGAGTGCTTCTCATTTCAGTTTGATGTAGATGAAAATACAGAGGAAATTTTAGATAAAGAATGGGGGACTCTACAAATCACTTTTAGGGATGGGCTGGGAGATTATTTTTATAGAGATGTTAGCCTAAATATCTTCTTTCAAATGACAAATGCTAAATCTGTAGGTGCGTTCTTTAATTCCCGTATTAAGGGAAATTATGAGTTCGAGGTTATTTAACAATATTCAAAAAGGTGGGTAAAAATAATACTCACCTACTGGCATCTTCCAACACCCAAACTAATGGTGTAATAAATGGAGATTTAAGAATGCCACGTAAAGCTAAACATAAAGTCAAGGTCTGTAGTAAGAAATCCAAGACTAAGAAGAAAGTAAAACTTTTAGACACAATGGCACAGAAAAGATTGAATGCCCGTAAGAAGTACCGTAGTTGGGGCTAAGTTTGGGGGTACTCCCGTTACTGGTGAGAAGATTCCAGCAAACTTGTTAAATTACCTGCATTACC
>CAYXWE010000702.1:0-2802 GCA_964468145.1 uncultured Pleurocapsa sp. | reverse complement strand
GCAGGGTTTAGTTAGATAATCGTTCGCACCTACTATTTTTGCTCTTACGCGATCTATCATGCCATCTCTACCAGTCAGCATCACAATGGGAATATCTTTGAATTTTTGAGATTTTCTGAGCAAGCTACATAGATCGTAGCCATTAATATTGGGCATATTAATATCCATGAATATTACGGCTGGTTGATGTTGTGCTAAATCTCTTAAGGCTACAGTAGGATCGAGAATACTTAGTACTTGATATCCTGCAGCTTGCAAAGTCATTTTGACTTGCTTTTGAACTGTTTTGCTATCGTCTATGCAGACAATTAAAGTCTTATCTTTGCTTTCTTCTACTGTATTATTTCGTAGGGATTTGTTATGTTGTTGTCTTTCTTTCTGAAAAGTATTCTGTTTGCCTCTTTCTTCTGAATTCAATTCGGAGTAAGGCAATAGATATAAAATGTTTTCTTCAATACATTCTCGTAAATACTTAACTAGAAAGTAAGTATCTACTTTAGTTTTGGTTGCTATTTCGTACAAACTACTTTTGGCTACAAATAAACTAACAAAACTAGATAGCTTTTGAGAGTTAACTAAAATTTCTAATTCGGGTTTTGTATAAAGTTCTTTCCATATTTTATAAAAATTGAGCGCGTTTTTTTGCTCTAAATACAAACGACTAGCAGGAGAAGCATAATAATTCCTCACCTCTTTCCAAGGTTCTACCGTGCTTCTGATTTGGTCGCTAGATATTAGTTTATTAAGATCGAAACTAATAATTGTTTTATTAATTCTTTTGGCTGGGTTAAAGAAAATTTCTGTCGATTCAATGCTCAATACTTGCGTTAGACCTTCTTTAATAAAGATAAACAAGATCTTTTTAAAATTTTCCTTACCTAATTGCTTATCTGATAGCCACTGACATAGTTGAGTATATTCAGAAACATTATCTGGAGAATTTTTGAGCAAAGGACAGCTAGAACCTAGTTTGAACTTTTGCCAAAGATAACCCAAACGAGCCTGCCGTCCATTATTAATGCTTATATATTGTAATTGTCCCTGTAATAGATAAATCTGCCATCTGATAGAGGAATCTTTCGGTTCTACTATTTCAATACAGCCAGACCAACTTTCTTTATATTTGGTTTGGAGAACCATTAAAGGATTCTGAAAACTATTATTCATGATGATGCTCAAAAAACGTAAGAAATAGCAAGTAAGAGCTGATAAATTATATTCAAAAAAACTATATGTAATAACGCTATCTTTATAGTTCCCAGAACTTAGAAGAAAATTAATGTTTTGATAATATATATTTTAAATTGTGCGATCGCGGTAATAACATGGGATTAATCATTGCAGGAGAAAAGTCTGGAGTAGGCAAAACAACGATCGCTTTGGCTATGGTGGCATTTTTGGCAGATAGAGGGGAGATCGTACAGTCTTTTAAAGTTGGGCCAGACTATATAGATCCGATGTTTCATTCTTTAGCAACCGATCGAGCTTGTCGTAATTTAGATCCCGTACTAACTTCCCCCAACTATGTGCGAGAGTGTTTCGCTCGCCATTGTCAGGATGCAGATTGGGTAGTCGCCGAAGGAGTAATGGGATTGTTTGATGGTATTTACAATCCAGAAGATTCAAATTCTTTTAATGACTATGGCAGTACAGCCCATATTGCTAGGATACTTAATTTGCCTGTAGTCTTAGTATTAGACTGTTCGCGACTATCGGGTTCGATCGCTGCGATCGCTTTTGGTTATGCCAATCTCGATCCTAAGGTAGAAATTGCAGGGGTAATCTTAAATAAAGTGGCAAGCGATCGCCATTTGGAATTACTAGAAAAAGCATTGAATGCAATCGAGATGCCAATTTTAGGAGTTTGGCGACGCTACGATCGAGTCAATATCCCAGATCGTCACCTGGGCTTAATCCCCACCGATGAATTAACCGACATCAAAAAAACTTTCGCTCGACTAGCAGAATTAGCCAAAACATCATTCAATTGGGACAAACTATTTCCGTTACTCCAACCAAACTCCCCAAGTACCCCAGTACACCAGTCCCCTACTCCTGTAAAACATCCCGTAAAAATCGCTATAGCCAAGGATGCAGCCTTCAACTTTTATTACCAAGATAATTTAGATATTCTGCAAGAATTAGGAGCAGAATTAATCTATTGGAGTCCTTTAAGCGATCGCCATATTCCCCACGATCTTCAAGGTTTATATTTTGGCGGAGGCTTCCCTGAAGTATTTGCCCGACAGCTAGCTGAAAATAAAACGGTTTTGCAACAACTGCGACAAATTATCCAAGATGGCATTCCTACCTATGCAGAATGTGGTGGCTTAATGTACTTGTGTAAGCAGCTAATAGATCTAGATCGCCAAATATGGCCAATGGTGGGAATAATACCTAGTACCGTCACCATGCAAAGCAAATTGACCTTGGGCTACAGAAAAGCGATCGCTTTGCGGGATAGTTGTCTAACAGCAACAAGAACTACCATAACAGGACATGAATTTCATCGTTCTGGGCTGAGGCAAACATCCGAATTTCCTCTTTGGCAACTGCAAGGCTTTCATCAATCTAGTCTTTCATACCCAGAAGGCTGGCAAGTTAATAATGTACACGCTTCTTATCTCCATATTCATTGGGGAGCAAATCAACGCTTTCCCCAAAGATTTATTGAATATTGCCAGAAATATAAAACTTAGTTATATTAACCATAGATACATAGTTATCAATTAGCCATTTAGGGAAACAGGAGGTGATGCCCATGACAGAACATAGTAGTAACATGGGTCTCCTAGTTGATGA
>CAYXWE010000701.1:0-2803 GCA_964468145.1 uncultured Pleurocapsa sp. | reverse complement strand
AGCACAACGTTTTAGATGAATAAGATTCCGAATCATAAATCTCCTTCTCTTTATTATCATGGACTTTCTAACCATGAAGTTGTAGAAAGTTTTGAAAGCAGTACAGACAATGGATTAACTGCCGAGGAAGTGGCAAGTCGCTACGAACAGTATGGCAAAAACGAATTGGAATTTAAACCAGGAAAACCTGCCTGGCTAAGGTTTTTACTGCAATTTAATCAACCGTTGCTCTATATATTGATACTAGCGGGGATTGTAAAAGCATTTCTTGGTTCTTGGACAAACGCATCGGTAATTTGGGGAGTAACACTAATCAATGCCATTATCGGCTATGTGCAAGAAGCTAAGGCAGAAGGAGCGATCGCTTCTCTAGCAAAAGCTGTTACTACTGAAACTACCGTCCTGCGGGATAAGCAACCCCTACGAATTCCCTCGCAAGATTTAGTACCAGGGGATATAGTTTTATTAACATCGGGAGATAAAGTACCAGCAGACTTGCGGTTGCTACGGGTGCGAAACTTGCGGGTGGATGAATCTGCTTTGACTGGAGAATCCCTTCCTGTTGAAAAATTAACCCAGGTTCTTAGCCCCGATACACCCCTTGCAGAAAGGCGTAATATGGCTTACGCGGGCAGCTTTGTCACCTTTGGACAGGGAAAAGGAATAGTCGTTGCGATCGCTAATGCTACCGAGGTGGGTCAGATTTCCCAGTCAATGAACAATCGAGTTAGTCTCACGACCCCTCTTAGCCGTAAGTTTGAAAAATTTAGCCACACTCTTATCTATGGCATTTTAGCTCTGGCAACCTTTACCTTTGTGGTGGGATTGGGACAGGGTGAATCTTGGATTCAGATGTTTGAAGCAGCAGTAGCATTATCGGTGAGTGCCATTCCAGAAGGTTTACCTGCGGTAGTTACTGTTACGTTGGCGATTGGGGTCAACCGCATGGCAAAACGTAACGCGATCGTTCGCAAATTGCCCGCAGTGGAAGCTTTGGGTAGTGCTACGGTGATTTGTTCCGATAAAACAGGAACGCTGACGGAAAATCAAATGACCGTTCAGGCAATTTATGCAGGGACAAAGCATTATGGAGTTAGCGGAGGGGGTTACAGTCCTAAAGGGGAAATTACTTCGAGAGACAATGACGATAGTGGTCTTGCCTTTGAAGGAGACAACCTACCTCCGACTTTAGCAGCCTGTTTGATGGCGGGCATCCTCTGTAACGACTCCCAGTTAGAGCAAAAGGGGACAGATTGGTCAGTAGTGGGAGATCCTACAGAAGGAGCATTAATTACTGTGGGGGAAAAGGCAGGACTGAGTAAAGGGGGGTTAGTTGCGGTAAAACCTCGCTTAGATGCGATTCCTTTTGAGTCGGACTATCAGTATATGGCAACCCTCCATGACGGGGAATCCCGAATTATTTATGTCAAGGGTTCGGTAGAGGCATTACTCAGTAGATGCGGTCGGATGCTCGATGCACGGGGACAAACAGTAGCCCTTGAGGGCGATCGAATTAAACAAGAAGTTGAGGCTATGGCAATGCAAGGTTTACGAGTCTTAGCATTTGCCCAAAAAGTCCCCCCCTCTCATCAACACGCCATAGAGCATGAGGACATTGCTGAGGATTTGGTGTTTCTGGGGTTACAGGGAATGATCGATCCACCCCGTCCAGAAGCGATCGCAGCAGTTCGTGCCTGTCAGTAGGCGGGAATTCAGGTCAAGATGATTACAGGAGATCATATTGCTACGGCCAAAGCAATCGCAAGTCGCATGGGAATTCAAAACAATGGTGGTGTAACTGCCTTTGGGGGTCAAGAAATAACCCAAATGACTGAATCGGAAATTAAGAATGCTGCTATTGAAGGATCGGTTTTTGCCAGAGTTGCCCCAGCACAAAAGCTGCAATTAGTAGAAGCTATGCAAGCTCAGGGCAATGTTGTAGCCATGACAGGAGATGGGGTCAATGATGCCCCCGCTCTCAAACAAGCAGATATCGGTATTGCTATGGGGAAAGGTGGTACGGAAGTGGCACGAGAATCTGCTGATATGCTTTTGACCGATGATAATTTTGCTTCCATTGAGGCTGCGGTAGAAGAAGGACGCACCGTTTATCAAAACCTCCGTAAAGCGATCGCGTTTTTACTCCCCGTCAATGGTGGGGAATCAATGACAATTTTGCTCAGTGCTTTACTAGCAAGAGATTTACCGATTTTGTCACTGCAAATTCTCTGGCTGAATATGATTATCTCCATCACCATGACAGTTCCCCTCGCCTTTGAACCAAAGTCTCCAGGGACAATGCAAAAGCCTCCCCGCACTCCCAATGAACCCCTACTAACTCCTAAACTGCTCCGTCGTATTCTGGTGGTGTCAATTTTCAATTGGATTTTGATTTTCGGAATGTTTGAGTGGGCTAAGTCCACCACGGGAGATATTGCAGTAGCTCGTACTATGGCAATTCAAGCTCTTGTAGCAGCGCGGATCGTTTATCTGACCAGCATCAGCCAGTTAGGCAAAAATATTGTTGAATATCTGCGCGGTAAAACTGATGCGATCGCTCACGCCCCGATTTTACTGATGGGAATTGCCACAGCAGTTATCCTACAAGTGCTTTTTAGTCAGTGGGGTGTGATGAATGTCCTCTTTGCGACTGCATCTTTAACCTGGAGTCAATGGTTAATTTGCTTGCTTCCAATGTTACCGATGATTCCCACTGCACTTTGGGTTAATTGGCTAGATCGTTGAGCCGTTTCTTTTTCTATCCAGCGTGCTACTTTTGCTCCCGTCCAAATTCTTTTATTCA
>CAYXWE010000700.1:0-2806 GCA_964468145.1 uncultured Pleurocapsa sp. | reverse complement strand
ATTAGTCATCGATCGCTGTTTACTGCTAGCGATTTTGATTAGATATTCCGCTTCTGTATACAAGTCTTCTTTACTTTCTACTCGATCTATAAACAAAATACCATCGAGGTGATCTAGTTCGTGTTGAAAAATACGAGCAACAAAATCTGTCAGAATCTCTTGCTTTATTTCGCCTTCTACTGTGGTGTATTCGACCGTTATTTCTTGGTATCGAGGCACTAACCCTCTCACATTAGGGACGCTAAGGCACCCTTCCCAGTCTTTGACTGTTTGTGTACCGTGACTAATTATTTGAGGATTAATCATGGCTGTAGGCTGCATAGTAGGCGCGTGAGGATAGCGATCGCTGGGATGAGAAGCCACAATAAACAATCTTTGGGAATTAGAAATCTGTGGTGCTGCAATTCCCACTCCATTACTCGCGATCGCCGTAGCAATTAAAGATTCTACCAATTCGCAATCGATATTCGTCACTGGTTGGGCTTTCTCTCTCAGAATAGAATCTCCAATCTGAGCTATTTTAGCTGTTTTATTCATCTTATAAAGTCTCTCCTGCATGATAAGAGCTTCTAACCAAAGGAGCAGAACGCACGTGAGAAAAGCCTAACTCTCGAGCAATATGACCTAGACGAGTAAACTCATCGGGATGCCAGTATTTTTGTACGGGTAAATGAGCTAAAGAGGGGCGCATATACTGACCAATAGTCAGGCGATCGCAATTTATCCCCCGCAGATCTTTCATTGTTTGGATAATTTCGGCTTCAGTTTCCCCCAAGCCCAACATCAAACCAGATTTAGTCGGAATGTTGGGATTAATTTCTTTAACTAACCTCAAAACATTTAAAGAGCGATCGTATTTTGCCCCTCTGCGAACTGGTGCTTGCAAGCGTTCTACTGTCTCTAAATTATGGTTGTAGCAAGCGGGTAGAGCAGAGGTAACAGTTGCTACTCTATCTTTTTGATCGTTGGCTGCGTTTTTACCACTCCAAAAATCGGGAGTAAGTACTTCAATTTGAGTCTGAGGATTTGCCAGTCTTACAGCCTCCATTACTTTAACAAACCATCCTGCACCCCCATCCCCCAGATCGTCCCTAGCCACAGAAGTTAAAACTACGTAGCGCAAACTAAGTAAGTTAACTGCATCTGCTACCTTTTTTGGTTCGTCAGGATCTAAGATCTTCGGCTGATGACCTTTTTCCACTTGGCAAAAAGCGCAGGCACGGGTACAGGTTTGTCCCATTAATAAAAAAGTAGCAGTTTGATTGGCGTAACATTCACCGCGATTGGGACATCGACCTTCTTCACAAATCGTATGGATGTTTCTCTGCTTGATAATTTTTTGCACGGTAGATAGTTCGCTTGCTTTGCCAATTGGTCGTTTCAACCACGGTGGTAAAGAAATAACTTCTGCGCGCCAGTTATCTTTAGTAGAGAGCAATTGTTGAGATTTATTCATTGTGGTTTGCCAGCGACAACATTACCTATCCATATAAAATGTAGAATACAAAAATAATTAGCCCTTAAAAAGTTCTTTTCCTGTTATTTTAATAGATTAAAAGGGAACTCTAAGCTTGTAAACTGAAGCTAAACTGCTAAAACCAGTCTAGAAAAGCTCAGGCATAAGGCGTTAGGAGATTAGGAGTAAATAGTGTCAAGCCACAAAATTCTAGTTATTGACGACAGCAAAGTCATTAGAATGCGAGTCAAAGATATGTTGCCAGAAGGCAACTTTGATGTAATTGAAGCTAAAGATGGTTTGGAAGGATTCAATTTGATTAGAAGCGAGCTTCCTAATCTGATTATGCTTGATTTTCTGCTACCTAAAATGAGCGGCTGGGAAGTATATCAAGAAATTCAGAAACAGCCACAGTATCGTGCTATTCCTTTGGTGCTAATGTCTGGACGGAAGGAAGAGGTAACGGATAAATTGACCGAACCTTTTGAGTATTTTTCTTTTGTCGAAAAGCCCTTCGATCGCGACCAGTTAGTAGACGCGATTCGAGATGCGATGACCAAAGCCAAAAAACAACCCCAGGTTACTGCAGAAGGTGCTTCTGGCCCTGGTGGTAGCATTGCTAGTGCGGATGTATCTGCTTTGACCGCAGAAATTGAAGAATTGAAGCAAAAAGTCGCCAAACTAGAAAAAGAGTCCGAGCAAACCAAGAAGCAGTTTAATCAATTGGTAGCATTTATTAAGCAAAAGCTTCAATAAACGTAAAACTATCTAATTGATAGAGATTTGAGCGTTGAGAGTAGAGGTGATGCTTTGACCGTATTCTACAGGAACAACAGAGCCAGAAACAGGGGCAGCATATTCGGGAATAGCACTAGCTGCTAGAGGTATATGGCGATCGCTCACTACTAAGCCGAGAGTCGGATCGTAACCCCGCCAACCCGCACCAGGTAGATATATTTCTACCCAAGCGTGTAAATCTCTACTAGACATATTTTCATCCCCTTCTTGGTAGCCACTGATAAATCGAGCAGCAATACCCACAGCGCGAGCTACTTCCATAAATAGGACTGCATAATCTCGACAAGAACCCTCTTTGCGAGTCCAGGTAATACCAGCGGGAAATGGCGCGCCTGTATCTCTAACGATGTATTTGCAGTCTTGGTAAATACGCTGATTGAGATCGAATAAGAAATCTAGAGTATTACCGCGAGCTTTTAGAGCAATTTCTTGAGCTAGTTTTAAAGCTACTCCATCGGGAATAGAGCTATAGGTTTGCAAATAAGGCTTGAGTTGTCGATATAAGGAACGAGGATAATCAAATGGGATTGTATTCGCCCCTGATTCTAGGAG
>CAYXWE010000699.1:0-2808 GCA_964468145.1 uncultured Pleurocapsa sp. | reverse complement strand
ACTAAGCTGTATTTCTTCTACGCATTGACAGCATAGTTTTTCCAAACGCAGAGGTTTAGGATCGAATTCTAGTTTGCCCGTCTCCGCTCGATTGATAGTTAAAATATCATCTAGCAACTGCACCATATTCTTAACCGAATTTTGAATGCGATGGAGATTGCGCGCTCTCTTTTTCTCATTTTGCCAAACGCCAGGAGAATTCTCTATCAACTGTGCTGCTGCTAATACCGTACTTAAAGGGGTACGAAATTCATGAGAAGCCATAGAAAAGAAACGGGTTTTAATCTCACTCAGTTCTTTTTCTCTTGCCAATGCCAAACTCATTTGCGAAAGACGTTTGCGCTCGGTAATATCCCGCTGGACTGAAATCCAGTGAGTATACAAACCCTTTTTATTAGCAACTGCCACAATGCTAAATTCTACCCAAAATTCTGAACCATCTTTGCGATAATTAATTGTTTCTACGGTCACGGGTTGCCAGTTTGTCAGGGCTTGCCTTACTTTAGCTAGAGCTTGACGATTAGTTTTAGGTCCTTGGAGGATGCGGGGAGTTTTGCCGATAACTTCTTCTAGGGTGTAGCCTGTAGTGCGGGTAAATGCTTCGTTAACATAAATAATTCTGGGGCCTGGTTCGTCAATGGGTTCTGCATCGGTAATTAAAACTGCATCGTTGGTATTAACTACCACAGACTGCAATAAACGTACTTGTTCTGCTTGTTCCTTTTGTTGGCTAATATCAGCAACTACAGCAACAATACCATTGACTCGATTTTCGCTATCGGTAACAGGGGCAGCAGAAAAAACAATATCAATTTCACTACCATCTTTCCTTCGTCTTCTGATTTCTAAACTTGATGGAGTTACTCCATCAAGAATTTTTTGTCTTAAAGTATGATACTGAGGAACTTCGGCAGTGTTAATTATAGGATTGATTTGACCCAAAATTTCCGCCTGTGTCCAGCCAAACATCTTTTCTGCTGCAGGATTCCAAATTTTAATTCGCTCCTGAAGATCCAAAGTGAAAATAGCCCGTGGGGAAGCTGAAATAAGAGATTGAAGGGTGTGATTGGTCGATCTTAGGGCTTCTTCGGTATGTTGCCGTTCTACTATTTCTTTTTTTAATGCCTGGTTAGTTTGAGCTAATTGCTGAGTACGTCGTTGCACTCGATCTTCTAAATCTAGATTGAGTTGCTGTAATTGAGAATAGAGTTCAGATTGCTGGATGGAGATCGCCACTTGAGTAGCTAATTGATTCATCAAGTCAACTTCTAAAGGTTGCCACTGTCTTGTTTTACTGCATTGATGGGCAATTAATAGTCCCCAAAGATAGGGGCTAGAAGCTCGATCCGTATCGGGTTGAGATATTTGGCGACTTTCTTGGACGATGGGAACGACTAACTTTGCTTGGACTCCAAACCGTTTAACAAAGTCTGCCAAACATTCTGCCAGATCGTCTTCTTCGACATTACTAATAATACGATTCCTTCCTTGAATATAGGCTTGGTGATATTCTTGGGGAAAAACTTCTGCCGAAAATGTTTGTCCTAAAATAGCAGGATAAGGAGACAAAACTGTTTCTTGAATTGCTTTGCCAGTACCGTCTTTTTCTAAACGATAAATTAAGACGCGATCGCAATCTAAGAAATCTCTAACCTCTGTAACCGTTGTATTTAAAACTTCATCTAAATTCAGCGATTTGCGAATCTGTTGGGCAATTTGATTAATTACTCTCTCTCGCTCTCTTTGTTGACAAAGATCGATCTCTACCTGACGACGGCGAATAATTTCTTTACAGATTAGTAAATAACAAATTACCAATACTATCAACCCTATAACCATAAAAAAATTATGCATTAAACCAAGAATATCTCAAAAAAAGCAGGGCTGAACGTAATGAAACAGCCCTGGGGAGGAATCAAATTTAAGTATTTAGAGAATATCGCTACATCTTGCTATAAAGAAATCCAACCAAAGGCAGAAAAGGCTACTGCTAAAGTTAATAAGCCCAAAAGTCCTGCTCCTGCAAAGGTTAAGATTTTGGCCACCAATAAAACTGGTGCGGGTGGTAAATAAGGCGCGCTATCGGCCCAGGCATAATCTCCTTGTTTATGAGTAAAATAACCAATATCTTCTAATTTTGCGCGATAATCTGCTCCGTAGCGAGGCATTCTAGCAAAAGGAGATTCTCCTTCCGTACGCTGAGGTAATATACGTCGTTTCTGATAAGGGACAATATCATCTCCAAAGTTATCTAAATACTCTTGGCTGTTTAAAAGATCGTCAACAAATCCGACCAATCCTTTAGTTGCCAAAACAATTGACCAGGCTATTTTTTCGCGATCGCTATAAACATTACGCCCTAAAACTCTTTGCACGCACATTTCCGCAAAGCGATAATTATTGTTGGGTTCGTAATTACGTCTTCTGAAAGTATCCGAAAGCAATAAGCCTCGAATAAACTCTCGGACAGTTATCTGACCATTGCGCAATTGAGATTCTAAACTTTTTTCGCGATTGCTAGCTAAAATTTGCTGTTCGTTAAATATTTGTCTGTATGCAGCCCAAATTAAATCTTGAACCTCGGAGTCTGAAAGTAAGTTTTCGGCATTATAAATCCAAGATTGTTCGTCACCAGGAATTTCATAACCCGAAACTCGCTGATTTTGCGATGAAGGTGAATATTCTAGTAAAGGAATTGCCATCTTATTACTTTTTTTAAATTGGAGCTTAAAAATTGAAGTTTTGATTGCAGCACTCATATATTTATATATTCATAAGGCTGAAATAGCCTCATATACAAACATTAGC
>CAYXWE010000698.1:0-2826 GCA_964468145.1 uncultured Pleurocapsa sp. | reverse complement strand
TTGCCTTTGCCGATGTAATTCTCCTCAATAAAACCGATCTCGTTAGTCCCCAAGAATTAGAAGAATTAGAAAGCAAAATCAAAGCCATGAACGGGATGGCAAAAATCTATCGTACCCAAAATTCCGAACTAGGAATGGATGCTTTATTAGGAGTACAGGCTTTCGATTTAGACCGTGCTTTAGAAATTGACCCCGAATTTTTAAACGAAGATGCCCACGAACACGATGAGACAGTAAAGTCTTTTGCCATAGTCGAATCTGGAGAACTAGACGGACAAAAACTAAATGACTGGTTGAGTAACCTACTACAAACTAAAGGTGTAGATATCTTTCGCATGAAAGGTATTTTAAACATTGCAGGGGAAAGCGATCGCTTTGTTTTTCAGGGAGTACACATGTTACTAGATGGCAAACCAGACCGCCCTTGGAAAGAAGGAGAAACCCGTAAGAATGAATTGGTGTTTATCGGTCGTAATCTGGATGAGGCAGAACTGAGAGAGGAATTTAAGCAATGTTTGATGTAGGTACAAAGGGGAAAGTCTTATTCCAACAACAGTGGCAAGGTAATCTCTCAGAATACGTTACTGCAGCAGCTTGGTCGCCCGATGGTCTATTAGCTGCTAGTTCGGCGGCGGGGGAAACGATCGTATGGCAAGATGGCAACCTAGTTAACTTGTTGCCTGCGGGTGTAGCATCTATTGACTGTCTGGCTTTTTCCTCTGATGGCAAGTTTCTGGCTGCTGGGGGACAAGATGGCAAGGTTAGAGTTTGGTCGTTCCCTCCTACTCCCCTTAAAGAACAGGAAGTGAAGTTAATCACTAGTTTAGATAACGCGCCCTCATGGGTCGATAAACTGGCTTGGAGTCATACTTGTAACCATTTAGCCTTTAGTTTGGGGCGTTACGTGCAAATCTGGGATGCCGATAGTCAAACAGTCATAGCTACCTTGCCTTTTGCCAACTCTTCTGTTTTAGATTTAGCTTGGCGACCAAATGGAGAAAATATTGCGATCGCAGGTAACGGCGGAGTCAAAGTATGGTCTACTAAAGATTGGGATGAAGACCCCTATCTGATAGATATGCCCTCTGCTAGTATGGTCACAGCTTGGTCTGGGGACAGTAAATATATTGCTTCTGGTAATTTCGACAATACCATCACAGTTTTAGAATACGGCAGTCCTCATCCTTGGATAATGCGCGGTTTTCCTGGTAAGATTTCCAATCTAACTTGGTCGCAATGCAGATCGAGTAATGCACCTTTGTTGGCAGCATCAAGTATGGAAGGCATCGCCGTTTGGAAAAAAGAAGCTGATGATAAAGATGGTTGGAATGCAAACGTTTTAACTTTGCACGATCGCAAAATTCAAGCTTTAGGATTTCATCCCCATAGTTTATTACTCGCTTCTGCTGCGGATGATGGTTGGTTATGTTTGTGGAAAAAAGCCAAACAAGTGGGGCAAATATTAGAAGGTACTAAGAGTGGTTTTTCCTGTCTGGCTTGGAGTAAAGATGGCAAACAATTGGCTGCGGGGGGTCAGAATGGAGAGTTGATTGTTTGGTCGGAGTCTAAACGCGGGAAAGGTTTTGGTTAATTTTAGTTAGAAGAAAGATCGTTACCAAATTCAATAAGATTGAGATTGAATTCACGGCAGCCATTGAGGGTGAAACCCAATGAAAGGCAATTGTTCGATACTATAACTAGTTTTGTTGGCAAGATCTCTAGCAGGAATAGCCAACCAAATACTGTTTTTTTTCTTGCCTGGAGTACCAAAGTAAACTTTATTAAGCGATCGCTCGAAAAGAATTCCCAATCCGTCTGGGGCAACGCTGATTTGACTTTCTTGATATTTCTGAATGGTAACTATGGTCTCCATTTTTCCCGTTTTGAGATCGATTTGAGCTAGATAGGGTTTTTCCGTATATATTTTTCTTTTTAATAATTCGGTCAGCCAACAGTAGAGATGTCTGGCTAAAGGATCGAACTGACAATTTTGAATCGAACCATCGGTATTCAAAAGTTCTTTTTCAACACCTTGACTGTTAACGTAATAAAGCGATTTCGTATATTTTAAATCTTCACGATCGGTATTGTAATTAATCATAACTGCTCCCGTGCCATCATCGGTAAAGTCAAGTACCCGACCAAATCTCGATAAAAAATCTAGTGGTTCGGCATCGTCTTTGAGGGGTAATAAAGCAATTCCTTCACCTTGGGCTACCGCTATCGCTTGACTATCGGGGGTAATTAAAAAATCACCAACTTGATTGTTAGTAAACATTTGGGGGGATTTATCTTTAACTAGCTTCCACAGACCATAATCTTCGGGGTCGCTGCGGTTGATTCTTTGTACCACAATAGTTGTACCATCTTGAGAAATATCAAACTTGTTGTTTTGATATTCTCCATCGTCTAAAACGAGTTGAATTTCAGAATCGCTTTCAGTTGAAACCTTGTAAAGCTTGAGATAGCGAATTCCTTCTATTCCCAGGCTAGCATTGGCTGCGGAAAATAATAGACAATCGCCTTGAGAACAGAGTTTAAAGTCGAATACGGTTAAATTCGGAGGCGTCAACATTGTTTTTTGCGATCGCGTCCAATTATATAAAACCAATCTGCCTGCTTCTTCTCCCTCCGTACCGATATAAGCCAAAGCGCGATCGCGACTGCGAAATTGGGCATCAAAAGGTTGAATTTCTGCTCCCGACTGTTCTTGATTGGGAAACCTTTCTTTTGCTCCCGCTAGAGTTACTTGATAAGTTCCTCCGTAGGGTACGGGATTGTCGAAAGTATAAGCCAGCCGCAAACCAGACCAGCTTATTTTACCTG
>CAYXWE010000697.1:0-2827 GCA_964468145.1 uncultured Pleurocapsa sp. | reverse complement strand
CCCACCTATGTCATCATGACTGCTCTATCAGTCTATTTAATTATGCAAACTTTAGAAGCGATGGCGTTTCGTTTCTTATTTACTAGTGGTGCTAGTTGGTTGATTTGGCGTTACAGTGGTGGCGATCGCAATCCCCAATCTCTTCCACCCAGACAAGTTCAACAATATTCTGTTTACGAACATAAATAATCTAAAGTCATGTCGATCGCTTTGATCCATACTCAATTTGGCCCCTATCATGTTGCTAGGGCTAAGGTTTTACAAGATATTTATTCTGGTACGGTTAATTTAATTCAGCTAGCCGATCGCGAGCTACAACGGGAATGGACTATCGAAGGGGAAGCACCAGAAATTTATACCGTAGCCAAAGGTGCATTGGAAACCCTCAGTCCTAAAGTTATTGCGGGTAAATTGGTTGAATATCTCGCCAAAATAGAACCAGCGGTGGTTATTATTGCAGGATACAGTCATTTGGCAATGCGATCGGCAACTAAATGGGCAAAACAACAGGGTATTAAAGCAATTTTGCTTTCTGATTCTCAATATCTAGATCGACCCCGCAACCCCATCCTCGAAGCTCTCAAGGGTAGATGGATACGGAATAATTTTGATGCTGCTTTTGTCGCTGGTGCTAGTGCTGCATCTTACCTCGACGATCTCCATTTTCAACGCGATCGCCTATGGAGATGTTATGACGTAGTGGATAATCAATATTTAGCAACCAAAGCCAAAGCAGTTAAAGAATCTCCTTACCAACTAAGGCAACAACTGGATCTACCAGAGCGATTTTTTCTTTATGTAGGACGATTTTCTCCTGAAAAAAATTTACTACGATTATTAGAGGCATATCATTGTTATCAACAACAAAACCCCCATGGTTTGTCTTTAGTCATGGTGGGAAATGGCTCTCAAGAAACGGAATTAAGAAATCGAGCCAGACAGCTAGATATTCAGAATATTATCTGGACGGGATTTAAACAAATTTCTGAATTACCTAATTATTATGCTTTGGCTTCTGCCCTTATTTTGCCTAGTATTAGCGAACCTTGGGGATTGGTAGTTAATGAAGCAATGGCTTGCGGTTTGCCGATTTTAATTAGCGATCGCTGCGGTTGTTTGTTAGATTTGGTTTTTCCTGGAATTAATGGTTATGTTTTTAATCCAACTCAGGTTGCCAGTATTAAAGCTAGCTTAGACTATTTTACCGCTCAGTCTCCCCAGAAGATATCGGCTATGGCAGATGCTTCAACAAATATTGTTAACAATTATACTCCCGATACTTGGGCAACTTCTCTGGTTGATTGCGTAGCAGTTTTGAATTCAAATTAAAGATCTACTGTAATAAATAAATATAAATATGAAAATTCTGGCGATCGCTCCTTATATAAGTTCGGTGTATGGCGGTACTTCTAAAATGGTTTTGGAGTTGGTTGGCACTCTAGCCAAATTCGATCTAGAGGTAGATCTCATTACGACTAACGCTAACTATCCCGAATCTAATTGCGATCGCTGGAGGAAGGTAGATAATTATCGTCTTCGTCATTTTAATTGTTGGTACAAAGACGATCTTATTATTAGTCCTAGTATGATTTACTGGCTCTTACACAATATTAATCATTACGATCTCGTTCACACTCATACTTTGTTCTCTCCTTTGATTTCTCTAGCCCACGGTATTTGTCAATTATTTAAAGTACCCTACATTGTCACCCCCCATGGAATGTTAGAACCTTGGGCATTGTCTTATAAAGCTAAAAAAAAGCATTTTTACTATCAATTATTTGAAAAGTCTGCCTTACAAAATGCCCATGCCATTCATACTTTAGTGGCATCGGAAGCAGATAATATTAAATCCTTGGGGATTACATCTCCCACTGCCATTATTCCCAATGGAATTTATGCTCAAGAATTCGATCGACAGTTTGATGCCGAGCTTTTTTATCAAAAATATCCCCAAACAAAAGATAAAAAATTAATTCTTTTTCTCGGACGTATCGATCCCAAAAAAGGCTTAGATTTATTGGCATCAGCCTTTGGTAAAGTATACCGTCAATTTCCTGATACTCATCTAATTGTAGCAGGGCCAGATAACATTAATTATTTACCCCAAGTTCGAGAATTTTTTACCGAAAATAAATGCTTAGAAGCTGTTACCTTTACAGGGATGATAACAGGTGCATTGAAAAAATCAGCTTTGGCTGCTGCTGATTTATACGTCGCACCTTCCTATTCAGAAGGCTTTAGTATGTCAGTATTAGAAGGGATGGCATCAGGGCTACCTTGTGTAATAACAACGGGGTGTAATTTTCCCGAAGCGGATCGCTCTCAAGCTGCTAAAGTAGTGGTAATAGAATCCGAAGCGATCGCAACTGCTTTAATTGATTGTTTGGCAAATCCCCAGATGGCTAAAAATATGGGCGATCGCGCTAAGAGATTTATTTTGCAAAATTATACTTGGGATATCGTAACTCAGAAGTTAATTGAAATATATCAGGATATTTCTACTCGTCCAACTAATTCAGTTCAATACAGTTAATGAGGTAATTATTCATTATTAATTGTTGAAGGGCGATCGCGATCTTCTGCCAGAAATATCCCTACTTAACCTGGGTTCTGTTTAAGCTAAAATCTTTACTGTGCAAGGATTTTCTAACTGTTTTTTTCACTAAATAATCTTACTTTACTTAAGACTAAAAACATCTTTGAAGCTTAAAACTTTAAGCAAGCGAGCTATCGAGACAGACTAACTTTCTTATCCCGAACTGAGGTTATTTAAAGAGTCATAAAATCATCTGGAAAAAGACAATAAAGCAAAATTGTATAACTC
>CAYXWE010000696.1:0-2832 GCA_964468145.1 uncultured Pleurocapsa sp. | reverse complement strand
ATTGGCTAAAAAATACTTGTTGTTTACATACTTTATAAATCGGATTTAGTATGACCTCCTAATGTAAAGCTATGAGGGTCATTTGAATCCTTTAGAACCTCGAACACAACTACTAAGGGTCTAATTACTTCAGCTTGGCAGCGATCTAATAAAGAGCATTGAGGCTTATCTCTAAACAAATCGGGGCATTCATCATCGTGGCACGTCCACGAACCAACGTCGGCTGATACTAAGCTAACAGCTACACCTAAGAAATTATATTCAGGGTCATAGTGAAATCCTTCAGGAAAGGGTATCAGTTCATCTACGCCAATTTGACTTCCAATTGCCGATGCTTCCTTAATAGCCTTGGCTCTAATTCGCTCGACTGGACTTAACTCATCCATAGCTTCCATTGGTTCTAACAGTAGACTATAACTACTATTTTAGCTGGACTTACTTTGTCAGAAACTATTGAGTGGAATTTAAGCAAAAAAAAACCGTCAGACTTACAAATCTAACGGTCATCGATCGAACTAATGGGTCATTAAGGTGCTACTAGTAGAATTCCTCACAAACTGGTGAAAATACTCTTTTGTGTGACAAAGATAAGACTTTGTGGGCTGAGTGTTTGATGTGTTTTAAGGCAAACAATGCCAGTTCGGGAATGCTTTCGGTTACGAAGACGGCATTATCTTCTGAAGGATACAGTTCGAGGAGTAAAATTGCAGCTTCCTTTTTTTTGTTTTCATTTAAGCTTACCAGGTATTCAAAGTCTGACTCGCTGGGAGAGTGAGTCAGTAGTTTAATGTAAGCCTCATCTGCCACTGAAGGGGCAAAGGCGGTAATATCGCACAATAACTCATTCGATAGGTTGTCAAATGTTTGCATAGCATACTCGCCCAAAAGGTCGCACACGGAAGCTGGAAGCCGATGTTCATTAAACCAACGGCGCAGCAGCATAGCACCTTGTTCTTTAAAGATCCGCCGTAATAGATACTCATTGGGCATCCGAGCTATAAGCTGTCGCGCAATTGCTTCACTATGACTGGGATAGTGAAATAGAAGAATAGCTAGATCGGCGTAATGAGGTTGCAGACGATAAAAATGCTGTAACACCTTATCTAAATATCCTGGGGGAGAAGTGCAGGGTTCGACCTCTGAAGGTAGATCTCCGTATCCTTGAGGAAACAATAATGCTCGAAAATCTTTTGAAGTAAGGTTGGGGTAGCCTCTAAACTGCTCCCAACAGTCTTCTACACCATAAAGGTACGATGCCAAAATTGCCACGACATCTTGGGGTAGATTTGGCATAGAAGCTATTACTCTACCCAACTTCCGCCGTGCTTTCTGGCGAGAAAAGGGACGTAGTAGAGCCAACCGTAGGTGGTCGGGTTCAATAGGGCGACCGCATTTCTGGAGCGACTCTAGAATCGCATCATTTAGTTCGGGTACGACATCATAAAGCATAATTAGACAATCTGGATTATCGGTATTAGCCATTATGTACCGAGCTAAAGGCGTTACATCTGCACCGCTTTTTAGCTGCGCCATATTGCCATACAAGACAAAGGGCATAAAAACCACAACCAGGCGTTCGAGTTGCTTTAGTGTCGGTTTGGGAAATCTGGTTATGATTTGCTCGACTGCTTCGTCAAAATGCAAGGTAGAGCGAATTATGATGTTGTATAGCTGGACAAAAGTAGGACTTTGCTGGAGTAGTTCTTTAGCGATCGCATTAACTACGCTATCATCCGTTGCTTTTTTCAGCAGCATAGCAAGTTGACGCTTACTAAAGGACTGACTAGCAAGGTAAATACCAACTTCTTTATCCGAAAGGTAGGAAAAGATATGGCTTGCTGCTGATTGCTCGAACAGTAATTGCTGTTGTTGTGCTGACATAGGTAAAACAAAAATAGGGTAGATATTGGTTTATTTTGTAGTCTGAAACTATTTCAGGATTTCTCCTCTAGTTAGCTATTAGAAAGCTCTTATATCCCGAGTTGCAGCCATAACTTCATATCTAGAGTGCTCGACACTTGCTAAGGCATACAAAGTTAAATCGGGTAAATATTCAGTTAGAAAATTGGCATTTTCCAACGTGGGATAGCGATCGAGAAGCGTTATCGCAGCATCTTTTTCTTTGACTCCACCCAAACGTATTAGCAGTCTAAAATCGCCCTCTTTAGGTGAGCTAGTCAAGAAAGTGGTGTAAAGCCGATCTGCAAAGGTATGGGTGTAAGCAGTCGCTATGGCTAGTAGTCTAGGCGTTGGTTGCTTTTGTTCTAATACATACTCAGCCAGTAGTTCGCATACGGTTGAAGAGAATCGAGTGTCTACCTCTTCTTCTCCTCCATGAAAATCACGGTATGTTTCATGACATGAATGGTCGTTATGCCGAAAGACCCTTTCAATTATATTTTCGTCGGGTTGTCGCGAAAGTAGTTGCTTAACGGTCGCTTCACCATAGCTGGGATAACGTAGAAGAACTTCTGCCAACTCTTCTGTCTTTGGCTGTAGGCTGTAAAAAGTTCTTAAAACTTCATCGAAGTAGGCTGGCGGATTAGGGTAAGTTTCATAGTCATAATCGTCGTAATAGTCAGGACATCCTGTAGTAAATGGACTCAAGAGGTAGTTGAAGTCTTCAGCAGATAAATCCTGACGTAATTTAATCGCGTCCCAGCATTCTTGCCTGCCGTAGAGATTAGATGCTAGTACGGCTAATACTTCTAGAGGCAGATGGGGCAAGGATGCAATTCTTTCCCCCAGCTTTGGACGAGAATCTTTACCCAAGCGATAAAGTAGGGCGAATAGTAAAGATTCTTTGTCAACTGCAAAGCTAGATTGACACCA
>CAYXWE010000695.1:0-2836 GCA_964468145.1 uncultured Pleurocapsa sp. | reverse complement strand
ACCAAAACATTGTGATGCTTCAGATACATCCTGTGAAAAACCACTGCCAAACCAATTAACATCTGCCGAATATCAGGAGCTAGCTGAAGGAAGTAGAATTCACCCCGATATCATTAAGTTAAATTTTTTCCACTTAGAAGGTCAGGTTGCATTAGATTGCCTGTTCATTTCCGATAAGCTTAAAAGAACCAACACTGGCGTAGTTAGCTATAGCATCCTCAAACGCTATCGCCATATAGAGCTTGGAGGTTGGTGGGTATCGGGAGTGGATGTCCTCAACAATTACCATGACGATCTTTGGGGACAATTCAAACCGCTTCAACCCAGACTATCGGCAGATAAGGGCAAAATAATTAAATATGAAGGTCCTCCCAAACACCCAACAGGGATAATTGCCCTAAAAGTTTCTCGACTTCTCTGGCATAAAGTAGCCAAGCTAAACAAGATCGAGCTATTTCTCTCTCCCCTAGCTCTCCGACTGCGGGACAGAAATTATCCAATATCATTCTGGGAATGGGTTGTAAATAACTCCGAAGTTCCCTTAATAATTACTGAAGGAGCAAAAAAAGCTGGTGCTTTAATTAGTCTCGGCTATGCAGCGATCGCTTTACCTGGTGTTTTCAACGGCTATCGCCAACCTAAAGACGAATTGGGAAGGCATACGGGACTGGCTCAACTCATTCCCCAACTTCAAGTCTTTGCTACACCAGGACGTAAAGTTTATTTTGCTTTTGACAAAGATACTAAAGCCAGTACGATCGCCAATGTCAATACAGCGATCGCAAAAACAGGAAAACTCTTCGCTAAAGCTGGAGTTGATGTCAGAGTAATTCGTTGGCAAGAATCAGACGGACATATCAAGCATTTGAGCCAAGCTCAAATGTCTTGTCCTCCTAAAGGTGTGGATGACTTAATCGTTCAACACGGTGCAGAAGCATTTCATCAAGCTTACGACAAGGCATTATCTTTAGAAACCTGGCTGGTAAAAACTCAAGTACAACTCACTTATAAAGCTAATATTCAGGTCAATAGGAGATATTTGGGGTCATTGTCATCGGTAAAGACGGAGAGTGAAATATCTCTTAATAGGTCAGGGGTCAGACATGGAGAGGAGGAGCGGTATCCAGATGGACACCCAACACCCCATACCCTAAATACCCTAACCATCCCCGAAACTGCCAAACTAATCGGCATCAAATCCCCCAAAGGCACGGGCAAAACTCATATACTAGAACAAATAGTCCAACAAGCCACCAGAGAAGGTAAATGGGTACTGCTGTTGACTCACCGCATTCAATTAGGAGAAGCATTGTGTCAGAGGGTAGGACTTCCTTATCTAACAGAAATCAAAACCGTCGAATACGGAACTGTACTCGGATATGGACTCTGTATTGATTCTTTGCATCCCAACTCAGGAGCCAGATTTAATGCCGATAACTGGTCCGATGGCATAGTAATCATCGATGAAGCAGAACAGGTTATCTGGCATATGCTTAATTCCGCTACTTGTGCTTCGGAAAGAGTAGAAATTTTGGCGCAGTTTAAAACCCTAATTCAAAATAATCTAAATGGGGACGGTCAAGTATATCTCGCCGATGCCGACTTATCTGATGTTTCTATTGACTACATTCGTTCTCTAGCAGGGTTTCATGTCGAACCTTTTGTCGTAGTTAATGACTGGCAACCACCTGAAGAACAACGGTGGACGGTACATAACTATGAAGATAAAAACCCCGCCCGTTTGGTTCGCGATTTAGTCAATCACATCGAAGCAGGTGGAAAGCCATTTATCAGCTGTTCGGCTCAAAAAATTAAATCTAAATGGGGAACACAAAACTTAGAATCTTATTTACAACTAAAATTCCCAGATCTTAAAATCCTTCGCATCGATTCGGAAACAGTAGCAGATCCTTCCCATCCTGCCTATGGCTGTATCGTCCATCTCAATGAAATATTACCCCAATACGATACGACGATCGCCTCTTCTTCGCTGGAAACGGGAGTTAGTATTGAATGCGAGAGAATAGATAAACCATTATCTGAAGTTCCCATTGCCTTTCAACTATTATTGCAGGGAATAAGTTCTAGTTTGGGCAAAATCAAAAAAGTACCTCATTTCGATTCGGTTTGGGCGATCGCCCAAGGAGTACAAGCAGCAGATTCCATTCGTCAGATACTAGCCCGCATCCGTGCCAATGTCCCCCGCTATCTCTGGGCATCCTATAGAGGTTTTCATAAGTGTATGGTAGGTAATGGGGCTACGGTTAAAAAAGCCTTAATTGCCAGTACCAGAAATAAAGCCAGTACCAATATTCGCTTGCTCCAAGCTGCCGATGCATCCCTTAGCGACCTCGATTTGGACACCAACTTTCAACCCGAATCCCTAAACACTTGGGCAAAAAGAGGCTGTTATATCAATCTCACCATGCAGAATTATCGTAATTCTATTGTTGAGGGTTTGATTGCCGAGGGGCATTTTGTGACATCTCCTCCCGAACTCAAAACAGAAGAGTCCAATCTTACCCTCGATGTAGAGTCACAACTAAAACAGGTAGCCCAAACCAAATATCAAGATGAATGTATCGAAGTAGCAGATGCACCCATACTCACTGATGACCAATACCAGAAACTGAAAGATAAACGAGCCAAAACAAAAGAAGAGAGATGGATCGAACGTAAGGGCAACATTCTCAGGCGTTATGGCAGCGATATATCCATTACCCCCGAACTGGTTACGAAGGATGACGAGGGTTGGTACGGTAAAATACTCTCCCACTATTATCTTACCGTCGGCAGACCCTATTTAATCGAACGAGACTCAAGACAACTAAGAGCG
>CAYXWE010000694.1:0-2840 GCA_964468145.1 uncultured Pleurocapsa sp. | reverse complement strand
AACAACCCCGCCCCAAAGGTAAAAGACTAACTATCTTAACCAATGCAGGGGGGCCTGGTGTATTAGCAACGGATGCTTTGGTTAAGGAACAGGGAACATTAGCCGAATTATCCCCCGAAACGATCGCTCAATTAGATAAGGTATTACCAACTCACTGGAGTCGCAGCAATCCCATTGATATCTTGGGAGATGCTACCGCCCAACGTTATACTCAAGCCCTAAAAATAGCAGCAGCAGATCCCAACAGCGACGGGCTATTAGTCATCTTGACTCCTCAAGCCATGACTGATGCTACTAAAATAGCCTTTCAACTCAAAAATACGGTTAAAGAACTCAACGGTAAACCTTTGTTAGCAAGCTGGATGGGTGGAGAAAATGTAGCCGAAGGTGAAGCTATCCTGAATCGTGCGGGGATTTATACTATGCCCTATCCCGACACTGCAGCCCATCTGTTTAATCTGATGTGGAACTATAGCTACAATCTTAAGGGTTTATACGAAACTCCCGTACTAGCCGAAGATAGCAAGACTAATAATAGTTATAGCGAAGCAGCAGCGATTTTAGACCGCGTGAGAGATACGGGGCGCAGTCTATTAACGGAATACGAATCTAAGCAGCTACTCACCGCATACAGCATTCCCACCGTAACCACTAAAATAGCTACTAGCGAAGATGAAGCAGTTATATTAGCCGAAGAAATTGGTTATCCTGTGGTTCTCAAACTCCACTCCCAAACCATTACCCACAAAACCGATGTCGGTGGCGTACATCTCAATCTCAACAATGGGGATGCTGTCAGAAATGCCTACAATTCTATTAAAAACACTGTAGAAAATAATCTTCTCCCAGTCTCCCAGTCTCCCTTCCTCGGCGTTACCGTACAGCCGATGGTACAACTTCATGGTTACGAATTAATTATCGGTAGCAGTATCGACGAACAATTTGGTTCTGTCTTGTTGTTTGGTACGGGAGGAGAGTTGGTCGAGGTATTTAGAGATCGGGCTTTAGCCTTACCTCCTCTGAATACGACTCTGGCACAAAGAACGATCGAACAAACTCGCATCTATAAAGCTCTTCAAGGAGTCAGGGGTAAAAAAGCCGTCGATTTAACGGCACTGACCAAATTAATGGTGCGTTTTAGTCAACTGGTGGTGGAACAACCCTGGATTAAAGAAATAGATATTAATCCATTAGTGGTTTGTGAAGATCGTTTACTGGCATTAGATGCCCGCGTAATTCTCCACGACTCAGACACAACCGAATCAAATTTATCTCAGGTAGCGATTCGTCCCTATCCCAGTCAATATATCAAGCCCTGGACGCTAAACGATGGCAAGCAGATAACCATTCGTCCGATTCGTCCTGAAGATGAACCCTTGATAGTTAACTTTCATCAGTACGTTTCAGCAGAAAGTATTTATTTGCGATATTTTCACACGATCGGACTACAAGCAAGAGTGGCGCATGAAAGATTAACCCGCATCTGTTTTATTGATTACGATCGCGAAATGGCTTTGGTAGCAGATTACCGCAACCCCGATACAAAAGAGCCAGAAATTCTAGGTGTAGGTCGCTTGAGCAAAATCTATGGCACGAATGAAGCAGATTTGGGAATGTTAGTCAGCGATCGCGATCGCGGTATTGGCTTGGGTTCGGAATTGCTCTATTCTCTCATTGATATTGGTCGCCAGGAGGGGCTGAGTCGAATTAATGCCGAAATTTTGACGGAAAATACCACTATGCAGCATATATGTAAAAAAGTAGGTTTCAAGCAAGAGAGATATACAGATGTAATTAAGGTTTATTTTGAGCTTTAATTTATAGTAATAGTAGTAGTAGGGACAAACAAATTGTTTGTCCCTACTAAGGTTTGTAGTAGCAGAATGCTCAAGCCTAGATTGTTAGCTGTTGAAACAAGTCTTAAATCAATTTTAAAAATCTGATTTTTCAGATCTTTCGCTATTTAGTTGTGTGTACCATATAACTTAAGACACTTATATAGCTCATCTGACAAGGGCTGAAATATTCACTACAAAAACAAATATGTAATCCTATCTCAATTGCGAACAACATTAATCTTCAATGTCTTTGGTCATCAGTCTTTGGTCATTAGTTGTTTTTACGAATGATTTATGACTTATATATGACATACGTGCTAGTAAATAACTAAACTATGATGCGTGAAAAATTTTAAAAGCCCAAGGATAAGAGCTACGAGCAAAAAGATTTTGTAAGTCATATATTAAATTAACAACGTCCTAAATAACCAACTTTTGCGTGATTAATTGCGATCGGAAAAAAAATGTTTGAAAACCTACTTCCACCTCTAAACGACCATAATTTACCCTATCCCGATACTATTCATCCCATTGTGGTTCATTTTGTAATTGCGATGGTATTATTTGCTTTTTTGTGCGATATAGTGGGCTATTTTAGCAAAAACTACAAACTCTATGAAGTTAGCTGGTGGAATATGTTTTTTGCCACCATTTCCATCTTTATCGCCATTGTCTTTGGGCAAGTCGAAGCAGGATTGGCGATCGCTTATGATGCAGTAGAACCTATTTTAAACCTGCACAGTATTATTGGTTGGTCGCTATCGGGAATTATTGCAGCTATTACTGCTTGGCGATATGTCATTCGCTCTCAAGACCCCCAAAAAATGCCCATTGCTTACTTGGGAATCGGATTTCTGCTAACAGGCTTAGTATTTTACCAAGTGTATCTGGGCGACGAACTAGTCTGGGTCTATGGCTTACATACAGTGCAGGTAGTCGAAGCAGCTAAAGAAGGGATTTTGTAATTTGTTTTTTGTCTTTTGTCTTTAGTTTTTTGTCTTT
>CAYXWE010000693.1:0-2852 GCA_964468145.1 uncultured Pleurocapsa sp. | reverse complement strand
AACACTATTTCTCACAGCCGAATGAAGATTGAGACAAGATTCAATTTCACCTAACTCAATTCGCATTCCGCGAATCTGAACTTGATTGTCATCCCGTCCAAACATTTGCAAATTGCCTTGGGGGTCAAAGCATCCAATATCCCCCATACGATAATACTGTTCCCCATCTAGGTTGACATATTTGATTTCGGTAAGATCGGGTAAATCTAAATACCCTTGAGTAATACCCCGTCCAGAAAAATATATTTCCCCTTTGACTCCTACGGGTACAACTTTTTGATAGCGGTCTAGTACTTTGACGCTAACATTATTAAAGGGTTTGCCCACTAGAGTTTGCTGAAGCGGTTGTCCTTTGGGAGCGTAATAAGTACAGCCCATACAGCTGACTTCGCTAGATCCGTAGATAGCATATACTTCTGCTCGGTCGAAGACTTGATTTAGACGATTGAGTATTTCTGCAGGAATCATATCGCCCCCAGAAGAAGCGTGTTTGACGTGACTAAATCTCATCTCGTCTTGGTTATTTTCTTCTAGGTAATCTAAGAGTACCTTGAGCAGACTGGGATTAAGATGGAAAAAAGTCGATTTGGCGATCGCATCAGCTAGGAGTTGGGGTTTAAGTAATTCTTCTAGGGCGATTAAATTTACTTGTCCTCCAGATACGAGGGGTAACAACAGCATAAATAAACTGATGCTAAAGGTAAATCTAGCTGCAGAAAGAAAACTATCCTGCTCGTTGAAACGGTATTTTTCCTGGGCTGTAAAAATGTATTGAATTAAATTGCTATGAGAGGAAACTACTCCTTTAGGAGAGCCAGTTGTTCCAGAAGTGAAAAAGATGTGAGAAATACTGTCGATCGCACAAGGAAGATCGAGATTACCGTCATCGTATACCGACAAGTTGAGTTTGGCTAAATCGATTGTCTTGGTTGTAAAATTACTATTTATTTCCCCAGCGCGATCGCTTTTAACGATGATTGCGGATGGAGTTACTTGTTCGACAATAGTTTTGATTCTGCCGATAGGATACTCGGTATCGACGGGGACGTAAACTGCATTAATTTTGTGAATTGCCAGTATTGCGACTAAGATCTCTGGACTAGGGTCGATAAATACACCCACACAGTCTTGAGGACGAATGTTTTGAGCTACTAAGTAATTAGCAAGCTGATTTGCTCTAGCATTAAGTTCGCCATAGGTAATTTCTTGTTTCCCAAAAGCGATCGCCATTGAGTCGGGGGATTTTTGAGCCTGTTGTTCAAAATGACGATAAACAGGAGTTTGACCATAATCTCTAATGTCAGATTTAGCGCGAGCGTGCTGTAGTTTGAGATCTTCTTGAGAAGTTAAACTTAAAGCTGCTAAAGGCAGATCGACATTAGTATCAATGCGATCTAACAAGATTTTAAAATGTCGCACCAACTCAGCCATAAAATTGCGATCGAATACGCCTTGGTCATAGACAATGTAGGCACTGGCATTGCGATCGACCATCAAGCATATTTCACTGTAACTTAAGTGATTGTGCATTAGAGTATTTACATACTCATCCCTCATACCCGACTCAAAGTAAGCAATACTGTAGCTAGGATTATTGGCAAACTCTAGGTCTAGTTCGCTCAGGTAATTGTTAGTACTATTGCAGTATAGATCCTTGGCAGACTGGAGCAGATTGTAAAAGTTAATCTCTCGGCTTAAATTACAACCGATATCAAAGTAGCGAATTTCCGAACCAATCTGATACTGACGCAGTTTAAACTGCTCTTGGTGAGTGTATTTATATAGTAAAGTGCTAAATAGAGTAGATGCGATCTCAGGAACTGTAACTGCATATTGTTTTAAAAATTTCTCAAGATGATTTTTTATCTCTAGCTTAATAATTCCTATTGCTGAATCTGTTCCGCCAAAAGCAGTTTTAGCCAGGGAAGGATTAGCATAGTTTGCTAGTTCTAAGGTTGATAGAGAACAAAAATTTGTGGGATAAATAAGTGCAGTCTGATTCATATCAATTAAGTTCTAAAGAGATATCTCTAAATAATTCAGCAGCTAGATTTTCGATCTGGGTGCGATCCGCTAAAGATTTGAGAATAGTATGAGCGGATCTTTACCCGCATTTAATTCAAGGTTTAAAGCTTCGAGCTTGTGGCTGCTTTGACAGCAATTTGAGGTTCTTCCTGTGGCTGCTTTGCATCCTCAAACAACATAGGATGCTTGAGTTTTGCTTCTTCGAGATCGGTTGTTCCGTCTAAAACACCACGACGCATCTGATCGAGTTCGATTGACTCAAACAAAGCTTGGAAGTTACCTTCACCAAAGCCTTTATTACCCTTACGTTCGATAAACTCGAAAAAGATAGGGCCAATTATTTCTTTGGTGAAAATCTGGAGCAAAGTACCGTCATCGCCGTTACCATCAATCAAAATTCTGGACTTTCTAAGAGCGGGAACATCTTCTTGATGATGGGGAATACGTCTATTAATTAGATCGTAATAACTGTCGGGGGTATCTTGGAAGTCGATACCGCGCTCTTGGATTTGACTGACTACTGAGTAAATATCGTGACAACCCAAAGCAATATGTTGGATACCTTCACCGTTATATTGTTTGAGGAATTCCGCAATTTGCGAAACATCATCCTGAGATTCATTTAAAGGAATACGAATTTTGCCACAGGGACTAACCAAAGCTTTGCTGCGTAAACCCGTTTTCTTGCCTTTAATATCAAAGAAACGAATTTCTTGGAAGTTGAAAACACACTCATAAAATTTTGCCCAGGCATCCATGTTACCCTTGAATACATTATGGGTGATGTGATCGATGTAACACACCTTTGCTTTTGCTACAGGATGCTC
>CAYXWE010000692.1:0-2867 GCA_964468145.1 uncultured Pleurocapsa sp. | reverse complement strand
CATCAACAGTATCTAAGTAAAGTACCTAATGGTTACTGTGGTTTGGGTGGTGTTGGTGTTTGTTATCCCGCTACTGCGACAAATGCTAAGTAATGAGTAATGAGTAATAAGTGAGGGCGTAATTCTGAGGAAACCTCAGAATGCTGACCGCCCGAATAAGTAAATAAAGAGATCGCTTTTCAATCCATCGTCAAGCGGTCTTTTTCTGGTTTGATTATTCTAACTGCTACTAAACTACCGATAAATAATCTATTTTCCATTCTTTATTTTGTCGCGCAAGATTAAACTTCAGAGGAATTTCGCGCTCTGATTTTAGAATTAAAATAGCATCAATATTAGAACTATTTCCTGTTTGCATTTCAGGCATTCCTAAAGAAGTTCGTTTATATTGTTTGAATTTATAGTTTTTAATTAGTTTGCGAAATTGGGGTTGAGAAATTCGACTGCGAAAATTGTCTATTGTAGATAGATAAGCCCGCTCGATTTTATCTTGGGAAATTAATTCAAAGAAATTATTAATTACTAAGGGAATTCCTTTGGTATTCCTCATCACGATTACCACTACCGATACCCAAACTAAAATTGCAATTGATGCGATCGCAGCTAAAGCGATTAAAATATATTTACCGTAGGGCTGTAGTAATTCCATATTATGTATTATTCTAATTTAATGTACTGCGACATTAAAGCTTTTCTTAAAATATTCCCCAATTTAAGCTAGTAGATGCCACAATCTAAGCTACTACAAAAGACTCTCGCTTCATCTTAGTTAATAGATAAAGTCCAACATATTTTAAGATTATGCAACAAATATTTAATATTATTGGTTTAATTCCTGGTTATTTAATCCTGCTGGCAATTGTGTTAGTAATTATACCTACATTTGTAGCAATTTTACTACGCTATGTTTTATATCGACATTTAAAGTATTTAGCAACTAAAACGAAAAGGCTTTTAGCAGGAATAAATTTAGAATCTACTCCTAAAATTATTTATGAGTTAGAAGAAAGATTTGTTAATAGTAAAGTTAGTTTAGACCAAATTAATACTGCAGCGGTAATTGAAGGGGCTTATAGTCAGGAAAAGTTTTATTTTTTGGGTCTATCTTTAAACTGTGGTCTCATCGATAACTTTTGTCGTATCTTGCCCAATTTACTATTATCTTTTGGATTATTGGGTACATTTTTGGGAATTACTTTTAATCTTTCTAATCTCAGTCAAACTATTACTCAAGTAGATATTAATGATGTCAATAATTTGGTAGAAGAATTAAACCAACCGCTACAGGGAATGGGGGTAGCTTTTACCACTAGTTTAATTGCGATCGCCTGTAGTTCTCTGTTGACTATCTTAAATTTATTATGGAATACCAATATAGTTAAATCGGGATTGTTAAATTACCTCGAAGACTATATCGATAATATTTACTTACCTAAAATACAGCCTATTAGTTCTATTGAAGGGGCGATCGATAAGTTTAGTAATGATTTTGAAGGTATGCTGCATCAGTTGAGTAATGCCATTGAAGAGTCGATGACTAGAGCTTTTAGTAGAATAGAAAGTAGTGCCAATACTTTTGAAAAGGCTGCCAACGTGTTAGATACCAGTGCTTTTCCCGAACGTCTGGCTGCTGCCACTAACGATCTGGCGATCGCCCAAAATCAATTTTCTCAATCTTCTTTAGTATTGCAAAAATCTACTCAATCTTTTGACCATAATTTAATGGCGATCCAAAAGCTAACTAAAAAAATCTTGGAACTAAATCAAGAGCAAAATGCGATCGACAAATCTAGTTTGAAAAAAATACAGCAAGAGCTATCTAAGTTAGTAAATAAAATAGAGTAAAAAGTAAAAAGAGAGAGTTTTTCATAAACCATTTATAATTGCCACATAGCAGTTCCGAATCATTCGCGAAACACCCTACAGCAAAGGACAAAGGACAAAAGACACTCAAGACTAATAATTATCGCAAATCAAATAGGATTGCTATACAAACAATGAGTAAAAAAAGAAAAATACGCAGTTATGAAGCCGTAGAAAATCTCAATGTTTGGCCGTCTTTTACTGACTTGATGGCCAATGCTTTTATGATTATTAGTTTATTTTTGCTCCTGGCTTTATTCAAATCGTTATTTCTTAAATACGCAGCAGATCAAACCGAACAAAACCTGAGCGATACCGAAAGACAAGTACGACTATTGCAAAGAGAACTAGCTACTATTGAAAATGAATTAGGAGAAAGTACTTCTGATGTGCGTCAACTAAGAAAAACTTCTTCTGAATTACAAAAACTTTTATTAGATAGCAATCAAAGAAGTCAAAACCGCATAGATTTTTTAGAATCTCGAATACAGCGTCTTCAGTCTGCACCTCCAGTGGTGGTAATTCAAGATTCAGGAGGCTATCAGTTTGATTCTGGCAGTGCCAAGTTACCCGATAATCTAAAAGACTATATCACTATGGATTTAGTCGATCGCATCGAACGAGTCAGCCAAGAACGCAACCTCTACGTAGTAGAAATTATCGGACATACCGACGGTCAAGTAAACTTTGGCAGTGGCAACCTCGATCGACAACTAGAAGCAGTAGCTCAGGGCAAACAGCCTATAGATACTCTCAAACCAGGCTCTAATGCCGATCTGGGGCTAATGCGAGCCTTAGAAGTAGTCAAGCAACTACAGTCAGTTCAAGAAAAAACAGGAAGGCTCGAAGGAGTAGAATTTAGGGCATATTCTGCAGCCCAAATCCAACTGCCTACGGGAGATTTTTCTCCTGCAAGTCGTCAACCCGATGCCAGTCGTCGCAGAATAGAAATCCGTTTCTCTCCATTAGGTAAAGCTGAAACAATTAGATAAAGATACTTTTGG
>CAYXWE010000691.1:0-2867 GCA_964468145.1 uncultured Pleurocapsa sp. | reverse complement strand
GATATATATTGATAAATAAAAAAAACCGTCCTCTAGGGACGGCTAATCAAAAATATTAACGTTTATTAACTATTTCAAGTAGTCAATTACTTGATAAACAACATTTCTTGGTAAGTTGGCAAAGGCCAAAGATCGTCGGCTATTTCTGCTTCTAAAGCATCCGCATCTGCTCTAATATCATCCATCATAGGACGAATAGTACCAGCACAGTATTTCATGTGGTCTTCACTGTTGCCAAACTCTTCTTTGGCGATCGCCCCAGCTAGCTTAGATGCTTTAGTCATCATCGAATTAGTCAACTCAGCAACCTTTTGGATGTTACTTTTGTCTAGTTCAATTCCTAAATCCCCAACCACCGCTACAGTCTGGGAAATATCGGTTAAATGTCTCATGGCAGCAGGATAAATTGAAGTTTTTGCCATGTCTATAACTAACTTGGCTTCGACTTCAATCGAAAGAATATACTGTTCTGCATACACCTCATAGCGACTTTCAAGCTCTACTGCTGAAAGTACTCCAGTTCTCTCAAATAATTCTTCGATGTACTTTTCTTTGAGAGTGGGTAGAGCATCTGCAGTGGTGGGTAGGTTTAATAAACCTCGCTCTTTGACTGCCATAGTATGCCATTCTTCAGAATAGCCATCACCACCAAAAATTACCGCACCGTGCTTATCCATCACATCTTTTAAGACGGTTAAGATAGCAGCATTTTGCTCTGCACCCTTTCCTAATTCGCTTTCTAAGAGATCTCCAATAGAGGTTAAAGAATCTGCCAACATAGTATTAAGAGCAATCAACGGGCCCGAAACAGACTGGCTAGAACCCACCGCCCGAAATTCAAAACGATTGCCAGTAAAGGCGAAAGGAGAAGTCCGATTGCGATCGCCAGCATCTTTAGCAAGAGGTGGTAGGGTATCAACTCCAAACTCTAGCTTACCGCTATGACTATAATTGTCGCTGATATTGCCATTAGCGATTTGACTAAACAGTTCTTCTAATTGAGAACCCAAATAAACCGACATAATTGCAGGGGGTGCTTCGTTTGCCCCTAAACGGTGATCGTTACTAGCATTAGCAATTACTGCCCGCATCAGTGGACCGTACTTGTGAACTCCACGAATTACCGCAGCACAGAACACTAAAAATTGAGCGTTTTCGTGAGGAGAATCACCAGGATCGAGGAGGTTTCCTTGAGTCGCATTACCTACAGACCAGTTAACGTGCTTACCAGAGCCATTAATTCCTGCAAAGGGTTTTTCGTGTAATAAACAAACAAAACCATGTTTTTTAGCAGTTTGACGCAATAAGGTCATAATTAGCTGCTGGTGATCCGAGGCTACGTTAGCTGCTTCAAAAATAGGGGCAATTTCAAACTGACCTGGAGCAACTTCGTTATGTCTGGTTTTGGCAGGAATACCCAAACGATACATTTTCTTTTCTACGTCCTGCATAAATACTTGGACGCGCTCGGGAATAGCTCCAAAGTAATGATCGTCAAACTGTTGACCTTTTGCTGGAGGCTTGCCAAATAATGTTCTACCAGCTAACAGTAAGTCGGGACGAGCATTAGCAAAGTGGGCATCGACTAAGAAATATTCTTGTTCTGCACCGCAGCTAGAGTTTACAGGAGCAATATCGCTGTGACCTAATAATTTGAGGACTCTAGTGGCTGCTTTATTCATGGCAGCAATAGAGCGCAATAAAGGTGTTTTCTTATCTAGAGCTTCTCCCGTCCAAGAAACAAATACCGTCGGGATGCAAAGAGTGACCCCATTGTCTGTTTCCATTAAATAAGCAGGAGAAGTTACATCCCAAGCAGTGTAGCCTCTGGCTTCAAAAGTAGAGCGGATGCCACCGTTAGGAAAAGAAGAGCCATCAGGCTCGCCCTGTACTAATAGCTTTCCTGCAAATTCAGAAATTGCCGTGCCATCACCCTGAGTGGAAATAAAACCATCGTGCTTTTCAGCAGTGAGATTGGTCATGGGATAAAAGACGTGAGCATAATAAGATGCACCTCTGGCGATCGCCCAGTCTTTCATTGCGGATGCCACAGTATCAGCAACAGAAACGTCTAATGCTTCCCCTGTTTGAATGGTTTTTTTCAAAGATTTGAAAACAGCCTTGGGCAAACACTGTTTCATTTTGCTCAAGCTAAAAACATCCGCTGCCCAAATATCTTCTAATCGGTTAGGAGGGCCTACTACAATAGGTTCGCGGTTGTTAATTTCGTAGATCGCTTGCGTGCGAGATTCGTATCCCATGGCAATTTAATTAGATTTTTTTGGTGTTTATGTGTTGAGTTTCGATCGATCCTATATTGGTGGCGATCTCAGAAAATGTAAGATATGCAACAGAATTATGCTACATTCTCAAGCTTCCTAAAAATTTTATAATCTGCAATTATCAACTCTTTAATTTAGTTGCGATCGCCGATCGCTTTTGGTTTGAGTCTACAAAAATATACATACAATCAATCGCCTCGATTACAATACGTTCGTCAAACTCTACAGAATTTAGGAAGTGGTACTTTGTTATTGATGTTACAAAATTATGACTTCAAATCGAGGCTTGAAATCTATAAACTTTAGAAAAGTGTGACCAAATTAACCAAAATATCGGGAGTACGCCTAAATTTTAAGCTTTCTTTTGAGTTTAAAATTTGCTTTGAATATTGATTAAGATGTCAAAGTTTGAAGCCAAGCATGGTCTGGTCGCGGGATATGGGATTATAAATAAGAATAGCTTAAGACATAGCTTAAAAATCGAGGCTAGTATATCTAGCTAAATAAATTAAATAAAAATGCTGTTGGGAGAAATCAAGGAAGATGCGAGACGCAGTTACCAACCTAATTAAAAATTATGATATT
>CAYXWE010000690.1:0-2868 GCA_964468145.1 uncultured Pleurocapsa sp. | reverse complement strand
TAATGTTTATCTCTCCAACAATCCTTATAACGGTGGTACGCACTTACCAGACGTAACCGCAATTACTCCCGTTTTTCTCAATAGTAAAGATTCACAACCCTCAGCAAAACCGATCTTCTACCTCGCCTCGCGGGGACATCAAGCTGATATTGGCGGAATTACTCCTGGTTCAATGCCTCCCCACAGTACCAATATAGAAGAAGAGGGTATCTTACTCGATCATTTCTTGCTAGTAGAAGAAGGCAACTTTAAAGAAACTGCAGTCAGAGAAATACTCAGCAACCATACCTATCCCGCCCGCAACATCGACCAAAACATTGCTGATTTTAAGGCACAAATCGCAGCTAATAATCGAGGAGTTAATCAGCTTTTAGAAATGGTACAGGAGTATGGTTTGTCAACCGTGCAAACTTATATGCAGTTCGTCCAAAATAATGCCGAGTTGGCAGTAAAAAAGGCGATCGCTAATCTAACTGACAGCGAGTTTACCTATCCCATGGATAACGGTGCAACAATTCAAGTTAAGGTTACTGTCGATCGCCATAACAGTCGCGCTACAGTTGATTTTACTGGTACATCTCCCCAGCTAAAAAGTAATTTTAATGCTCCCTCAGCCGTCACCCAAGCTGCAGTGTTATATGTCTTCCGTACTCTAGTAGATGATGCCATTCCCCTCAATGCAGGATGTTTAAAACCCATAGAAATTATTATTCCTTCTGGCTGTATGCTCAACCCTACCTATCCTGCTGCAGTTGTAGCTGGTAATGTGGAAACTTCTCAAACTATCGTCGATGCTTTATATGGTGCGTTAGGGGTAATGGCTGCCAGCCAGGGGACGATGAATAATTTTACTTTCGGCAACCATCGTTATCAGTACTATGAAACAATTGCAGGTGGATCTGGTGCAGGAAGTAATTTTAACGGTACAAACGCGGTACAAACTCACATGACTAACTCCCTTCTTACCGATCCTGAAGTATTAGAATCTCGCTATCCTGTAATATTACAAAGCTTTAGTATTCGTCATGGTAGTGGCGGTAAAGGAAAATTCTCTGGCGGTAATGGGGTAATCAGGAAAATACGTTTTAAGGAGTCGATGACAGCAGGAATACTATCCAATCATCGTCTTGTTCCTCCCTTTGGTTTAAATGGTGGTGAAGCTGGAGAAGTAGGTAAAACTTATGTTGAAAGAAAAGACGCAACTATCGAACCCTTAGATAGTACCGCTACAGTAGAGATGCAGCCTGGAGATACTTTTATCATAGAGACTCCTGGTGGCGGTGGCTATGGTTTTATCAAAAAGCTTTTAGCCGTTAGCTTTAATTTAACTTTGATTTTAATTCAAGCATACAACATCTATTTGATGTATGCCAAACATCTATTTGATGTATAATAAGGTTGTAGATCGAGGCTCAAATCAGGACTAATGAACGTTCCTTTAATATTGCAGGATGTCAATCTTTCTCCTACTCTACTGGAGAATCGTCGGGAATACATCCAGACAGTAAGAGATGGTATTCCAGGTACTATTGTTAAAAAAGCGATCGCCATCTTAGGAGAGAGGGAGCTGTTCGTGCGCTTGTTGAATACTACTTCTGGCAATTTACATCGCCTGTATCGTTCGAGTTCTCTATCTAAGGCGCATACAGAAGGAATTTTAGATACTTTAAAAGTCTTTGCCTTGGCAGTGAATGTCTTTGGTGAAGAAGACTTAGCTAAAGAGTGGCTTCATTCTAGTTTGCCAGTATTGGGAGGGGAAGCTCCGATAAACTTGTGCGATACCTTTGAAGGGCGCAAGCTAGTCCGAGAGTCTCTAACTGCAATCGAATACGGGGAGTTTGTTTAATCCCAACATGGAAATTTATCGCATAACCCGTCTCAAATACTTAGAGAATTTTTCGGGTCGAGGTGGCTCATTTTTTCATGGAGCAAGATGGAACAATGCGGGATTGCCAGTACTGTACTTTGCCACATCTTCCAGTTTGGCACTACTGGAAATGGCTAACTACATTCCTAATCCGAGACTAGTACCTGCTGACTATCGATTGGGAATCTATCATTTGCCCGATAGTATCTTATCAGAATCGTTATCCCCATCCGAACTTCCCGATGATTGGAGCGAATATCCCTATCCTCAAAGCACTCAAAAAATTGGTAGTGAATGGCTTTTAAGCCAGAGGAGTTCGATTTTATTCGTACCAAGCGTTGCCGTCCCTGGAGGATTGGAGAATATTGCCGTAATTAACCCCCAACATCCCGAAATAGAACAATTAAAGTTAGTCTCAACAGAAACTAATCTATATAACAATCGAATGTTCGATGGGATATAGTATTTAATTGGCTCTAATTGGTTCTAATTGGGGTTCTGTTGCAAAAACTTTCAATAGACAGAAAAACTCTGCGGTAAACTAATTTTTTATACAACAATTCCAAACAGAGAGTGAATAAAATTTTTTTGCCCTAAAATGTCGCCTTGGTTAATATTTTCTACTTGACCTTTACCAATGGCATTCATCAAGAATTGTTATATAGCGATGCAATCAAAAAAATATGTTTGTCAAAGAAATAAATAATTTACGTCAAGAAATAATTGAGATATTATCGATCGATCTTGATTTACTCTTTCAAAAAATAGATGAAGTAAATCAAACGCTTCCTGAATGTCACAACCCTTTGGATGAAGAAAGAAAATTTATTTTATGCTTGTATCTTCGGGGAAAATCTCAAGACGAGATTATAAAGGAATATCAATCTTTGGGTCTAACAATTACCCGTGGCAATATCAGTAATAAAATGAGAAGCGTCAATGCAGGGATTCAAGAATTGACTGAGGGTATCAAAGTCAGTGAGAAATGTGCGTTGATTAAT
>CAYXWE010000689.1:0-2872 GCA_964468145.1 uncultured Pleurocapsa sp. | reverse complement strand
TAAAGGTAATCCTGTAAATGCTAATTCAGGAAAAGCGCTAAAACGTTTGTGCCCCAAATCTTCTCATAACCAGTGAGAGGACGACCTAGCCAGTACAACAATAGACCAAGTTAATCTAATCCGTACTTTGATCTCTTATACGGAATTTTTCCGTAATTCGACCCCACAACTATATGCCGATTCACATAACAGGTTGATACCAGTTGAGTTTCATAGTAAACGGCAGCAACATAGACGGAATACAAAAACGGAAAAAATCCGTCCACAAAGCGTTATGCGCAATTATTAACAATGGAGTTATCTATTGAAACCTAGCACTGAACAACAACGTCAACGATTTGTGAAAGAGCTACTTAAGGATCTCAGCGAAGAGAATTTAGCTATTTTTGCTGGTGCAGGGCTATCGGCTCCAGCAGGGTTTGTTAGTTGGTCAGAATTGCTTCGGCCAGTAGCAGAAGAGCTCGAACTTGAAATTGAAAAAGAAACTGATTTAGTCGCTTTGGCCCAGTACCACTGTAATTCAAACCTGGCTAATCGTGGAAAACTAAATCAGTTACTCATTAATGAGCTATCTGACAACGCAACAATTACCGAGAATCATCAAATACTTGCAAGGCTTCCAATATCAACATATTGGACAACAAATTACGATAAGCTCATTGAAAATTCTTTAACAGAAACAGGAAAAATTCCTGATACAAAATATAGAATTAAGCAGTTGAGCTTTACTAAACGAGGGCGAGATGCCGTTGTTTACAAAATGCATGGAGACATTGAGCATCCTGATGAGGCTGTACTTACAAAGGATGATTACGAGGCATACCACGTCAAAATGCAGCCATTCATAAATGCACTTAGTGGTGACCTCGTAGCAAAAACATTTTTGTTCCTGGGTTTTAGCTTTACTGATCCAAACTTAGATTACATCTTAAGTCGTGTACGCGTTGCTTACTCTACGGATCAGCGGCAGCACTATTGCATTCAAAAACTTGTTGAGCCAGAGGATGGTGAACCAGAAGCTGACACGGAATACCGAACACGAAAGCAAGAGCTATTTATTCAGGATTTACTTAGATTCGGCATAAAAACAATATTGGTATCTAGCTATGCAGAAATAACGGATATTCTCAGGCAATTAGAGTGGGCTTTTAGAAGAAATACAATTTTCATTTCTGGTTCAGCGCATGAATATGGTAGGTGGGAGCCCTCAGTTGCGGAAAACTTCATTTACTCTCTAGCAAAAGAAATATCAAGCTTAGGATTTAGAATTGTATCTGGTTTCGGTTTAGGTGTTGGTAGCTCTGTAATTACTGGGGCTCTAGAACATGTTTATATGAACGGGCGGCGCTTGGATTCTGACCAATTAATACTTAGGCCATTCCCTCAGACTGAAGTTGGTACTCGACCAATCGCGCAAGTTTGGCACGACTACCGAACAGACATGATTTCATATTCTGGTATAGCCATTTTTCTATTTGGGAATAAATTGAAAGATGGAGAGGTGGTAGTTGCTGATGGATTGATCAAGGAATTTAAAATAGCAAAGTCAAATGGTTTGCTATTAATCCCTGTAGGAGCAACTGAATATGCAAGTAGAGAAATTTATTGCGAGCTTCTGAAAGAGGGGTATTTTGACAGTGATGCTTTCCCTGAAAGTGCAAGAAAATTTATAGACAAAATTTGCGACAAGGAATCTGAGTTGACCACGATTCAGAGTGAAATAATTGACTTACTAAAATCATTAAAATAAGGACGCTTAACATGCCTAAACGTAACTGTTTTTACAGCTTTCACTATTTGCCTGATAACTGGCGTGCGGGAACAGTACGAAGTATTGGAGCAATCGATGGAAATAAGCCTACATCAGATAACAATTGGGAAACAGTTAAAAAAGGAGGGGATGCGGCGATAAAAAAATGGATTGCAAATGAAATGTCTGGAAAGTCATGCGTTGTAGTTCTTGTCGGCAGCAATACCGCAGATAGGAAGTGGATTAATCATGAAATAGTTAAGGGCTGGGACGATGGCAAAGGAGTCGTAGGAATATATGTCCATGGACTTAAAGATAGTGGTGGTAACACCTCATCAAAAGGTAGCAACCCGTTTGATTATATTGGTTATGGCAACACAGGGAAAAAACTATCATCAATAGTTAAGTGCTACAACCCTACAGGGACAACCAGCCAAGAGAAATATGATTGGATCAGCAAACACTTGGCTAATGCTGTAGAAGAGGCAATAGAAATTAGGAAAAATAACTAAATTGGATTTTTCTCAATAGCGCATAACAAGGCGCTTCTGTCGGACAAATTTTACGCTGCGCTCCAAATTTGCCGCAGAGCGCAGCGTTACTTTTCCATACGTGAACTAATCCGTTGCATCCTAATTTAGTAATATAACTGACTCATTTTTGTCCAAAAACGTGTTACAAGGCTGTAGCTGATCAGGACAGCCAGTATGATAATTTAATACTCAGTTGTGGCGCGATTATGACTTGGTAGTAACAATTAGTATGAATCTTTATTTCTGGTTGCGTATCATTGAGAACGGTACGAACAGGGTTGCTTGATCGTTTAGTATGAAACTTTATTCCTATCCTACACCAAAGACAACGAGCGACATGAAACTGGTACCGAAAGTATGCCCAAACTGTCAGTCTGTCCTTGTAAAACGAGTGGCGAAACGAGGAGTAAATAAAGGGAAGGCATTCTATGGTTGCACTTCGTTTCCAACGTGTCGATACACGATTGATTACTCAAAGCCTAATTAGCGATGCAGCTCCTAAAAGGCGTCTGATTAATGAGCGGTAATTAACGGGTTTTGCTCAAAAACAAAAAAGGATAAAGACAGTCTGTGGGCGGCTTTTCACATC
>CAYXWE010000688.1:0-2884 GCA_964468145.1 uncultured Pleurocapsa sp. | reverse complement strand
AGTATTGGAATTGTTTTAAGCTCGACTGCTTATAAAGAAGTCGATGAAATAATTCGGGATGCGGATATCGCCATGTATCGTGCTAAAGCTAAGGGTAGAAATTGTTCCGAAGTATTCAATCCTTTTTTAAGAGAAGAAATCCTGATGGTTTCTCGGACAGAAAATGAATTACGAACGGCGATTAAGAGAAATGAATTAGCAGTTTACTATCAGCCTATTGTCTCTCTTCCCAGCCAACAAGTTGTTGGTTTTGAAGCACTTATCCGTTGGGAACATCCACAAAGAAAACTTATTTCCCCGACTGATTTTATATCTGTAGCTGAAAAGAGTAAATTAATTATGGAGCTTGATTGGTGGGTGTTAAAAACTGCTTGTAGTCAGATGAAAACTTGGCAAGAACAAGGAAAGATCGATTCGTCTATTGTTGTCAGTGTTAACTTTTCTAACAAGCAATTTTCGAGATCGAACTTGATTGAAGAAATTTGTAATGTTCTCTCCGAAAATAACTTAGCTCCTAGAAATCTCAAATTAGAAATTACAGAAAGTGTCTTGATAGAAAACCCAGAATCAGCATTGTCTATATTTACAGAATTACAAAATTTAGGAATTACTGTATCTTTAGATGACTTTGGTACTGGATATTCTTCTTTAGGTTATTTACATCGTTTTCCAGTAAGCACTATTAAAATCGACCGCTCTTTTATTAATCACCTTAATATAGATACCAAAAGCCTCCAAATCGTACAAAGCATCTTAGATTTGGCTAAAAATCTAGAAATAGAAGTAGTAGCAGAAGGAATAGAAACTCAAACACAGTTAACTTTACTTCAACAACTAAAATGTCCTTATGGACAGGGCTATTTATTTTCTCAACCTCGAAAACGCCTATTTTGTTCCAATATTACTTAAATATCCTTTTTCATCAATTAGCCAAATAAAAAATTTTAGAGTGTACTGTTCGGATACAATATTCAGGAAGCTAATAGCTATCTTTAAAGACAGGCTAGGGCATTACGGCTAACAGCTTTGGAAACCTGACTCAAACAAAGCTAGCTCATATTCAAAACATGAACAATTATTTCGCTACAGTATCTCGCGGTTTAGAAGAAGTCGCTGCACGAGAGTTAATTAAAATTGGGGCAAAAGATGTCCGTACCGACTTTACAGGGGTTCATTTCCGAGGCGACAAAAGATTGCTCTACAAAGCTAATCTATGGACGAGGACTACTTTTCGGATCTTAAAGCCGATCGCGCGAATTAAAAGTTTTACAGGAGACGAGCTTTATCGCAACGTGCAAAAGCTTGATTGGGATGAATATATAGATCCCGATATGACTTTGGCTGTCACCTGTACGGGAAAAAGCAAAAACCTGAATCATACTCATTTTACTGCCCTCAAGATTAAAAATGCTATTACCGATTGGCAAAAGTGTCGGGGTGGCAAACGTTCTAGCGTCGATACCGAAAATCCCGACTTACTAATTAATGCTCATATCGATCGCAAGCACTGCATATTGAGTTTAGATAGTTCTGGCTCTAGTTTACATCGTCGGGGATATCGTCCTGCGATCGGTGCTGCACCTATGAAAGAAACTTTGGCTTCTGCTATCTTAGACATGGCAGAATGGACAGCAGATTTGCCCTTTCTCGATCCCATGTGCGGTAGCGGTACGCTACCAATCGAAGCAGCTTTAAAAGGGTTAAATATAGCCCCTGGACTGTACCGTCAATTTGGCTTTCAAACCTGGTTAGATTACGACAAGAAGCTATGGGAAAGCCTAATTAAAGAAGCTACTGGTCAGCAAAAAAACGACCTCGATGTGCCGATTATAGGTAGCGATCGCGATATCAAAGTAATTCGACAGGCGTTTGTCAATGCAGAAAATTCTGGACTGGAAGACTACGTGAAATTTGCCCGTCAAGAACTTGCTACCATCGAACCTCCAGCAGATAAAGGGATACTAATTTGTAACCCGCCCTACGGTGTCAGACTGGGTAATGAACGGGAATTGGGCGAACTATATAAACTCCTGGGAGATATTTTTAAACAGAGATTTAAAGGGTGGACTGCCTATATCTTTACGGGCAGTATGAAACTATCCAAACAAGTTGGTTTGAGAACATCTAAACGAATCAAACTCTATAACGGCGCAATTCCCTGCACCCTATTGAAGTACGAGATGTATTGATGACTCTCACCGCTAAATTAATAGTTATTTGTCATTTGTCATTTGTCAAAAACTGGCGATCGCGCTCGGACTTATGGGCAGAGGTCTAATGTGATGAATATTAAATTCCCACTATATAACGTTAATATAATTAAGAACTCTTAAGCATTTTCTAGCCCTGTCTGTATGTCTCCCTCCAGCAATGGTACAAAAGCCAACGGTAAAGCCAGCCGAAATAAACAATCCGAACTAGAAGAAAATGTCATCCGTATCAAAGGTGCGAGGCAACATAACTTAAAAAATGTCGATCTAGAGTTACCCCGCAATCAATTGATTGTCTTTACTGGAGTTTCAGGATCGGGTAAATCCTCCCTGGCATTCGATACTATTTTTGCAGAGGGACAAAGACGTTATGTAGAATCTCTCAGTGCCTATGCCCGTCAGTTTTTGGGACAGTTAGATAAACCAGACGTAGATGCGATCGAGGGTTTGAGTCCAGCAATTTCTATCGATCAAAAGTCTACTTCCCACAACCCTCGGTCTACAGTAGGTACGGTAACAGAAATCTACGACTATTTGAGGTTATTGTTTGGTAGGGCGGGAGAACCCCACTGTCCCAAATGCGATCGCTCGATTGTACCTCAGACCATCGACCAAATGTGCGATCGCATTATGGAATTGCCCGATAAAACTAAGTTTATGATTCTTGCTCCTGT
>CAYXWE010000687.1:0-2885 GCA_964468145.1 uncultured Pleurocapsa sp. | reverse complement strand
AGGTAGAATATGGCATCGATCGCGATGGTCAAATTCAAGACTTTTACCGACAGAATAATTTAGAAACTCACATCGGCAAAAACCACTTTCTGCAAGATGAGGAAAATTATGACACTATCTGGCAAGATTATCATAATTATCAAGAGCAAACCTTACATACAACACCGAATTACATCAATACTCCCAATATCGAGCTAGATTTACCTCAGTTAAGATTTACCGAACTATGGCAGAAATACTGTCCGAATCGTAAAACATCTCATAACAAATTTATTGGCGGAGAAGATGCAGCAATAGATTATCTCAATAGCTTTTTAGATGGCAGATACAGGGGGTATCATTGGAAGATGTCTCGCCCCTGGATGACGCAACAGGGAGCTACTTCTCACCTTTCCCCTCACTTGGATTTTGGTACTATTTCCTCTCGCAGTATCTATCAATCTACTATAGCTATTGCCAATTCCCTACCCCCCAAATCCAAAAATAATTACTCTTTAAAAGCTTTTTTAGACCGCATACGCTGGCACGATAAGTTTTCTCAAAGGCATTATTATCATCCAGAACTGGCGTTTAAAAATAGATACCCAGAATTTGATGAATGGTATTGGGATGAAAAACTTGAAGGACAAAAGTTAGAATTTTTTCAAGCTTGGTGCAAAGGTTTAACGGGATTTCCGATGGTAGATGCTGCGATGCGCCAACTCAACAATACGGGCTGGATGAGCTTTCGGATGAGGGCGATGTGCGTTACTTTCTTATGTATCAACTGTGGTGTTTCCTGGCATCACGGAGCGCGATATTTCATGAGTAAACTAATCGATGGCAATATCGCTATCAATCATTGGCAATGGCAAGCTCAAGCGGGAATTACTAACCCCATGAGTAATACTTTTAGAATCTACAACCCTACCAAAAACTTGCAGGAGAAAGACCCCGATTCAAAGTTCATTCATTACTGGATACCCGAATTAAAAGGCTACGGCACGAGTCAAATACTTGCAGGAGAATATAAAAGTAGCTATCCTCAGCCAATTTTAGATTACAAACAGACCAGAAAATTTAACGGCAAAATAATATCCGACCTTAGAAAAGAAGTGCGCTCGCGCCTGACAAGAGAAGGCGGAGAAGATTTATTAATTGCTATTGGAGCGAAAGAAACTATAGAAAAATACGTTGCAGCTAAAGACAAAGAGTATCGAAACATGAAGTTTTCTGCTGAATCCTAAATTTATTTTAAACTCTAGTAGCTCGTTCAAAGTTCGTAAATACTATAGTACTTGCTTACTTTCGTATATATGTTTCATGTCTACGTGGCTCTTGTACGGAGTTAACTTCCAAAAAGAACTGATAACGATTGATGAGGTGAGTTCGGGAAAAACTAATTTAACCTGTCCATTCTGCGATCGCCCTTTAACTGCCAAGAAGGGAAAAATCAAGCAACATCACTTTGCCCATAGCGGTGAAACCTGTCTCAGAGTCAGAAAAGGTAAGTTACCATCATTGCCATTGTACGATAACTTTCATCTTTCCCTCTCACCAAAACAGTTTCAGCTAGTCAAGGATTTGTGGAGAGAATACGGAAACACTAATTACCCCATCATTACCGTTCCTTTTGAATTAGAAACAAAAAAGCTGTTTGAGTGGACACCAGATGGTTATTACTTCACTCCATTGGGCATGATTCCCGTCGGGGGACTTTCGCTTTCTTTGTTCAATGCAGTACAAGAACCGCTCATACTGTCGGAACTGAATCGATTAATCAGTGCGATCGATATTGCTGCGGGGATAGATGAGATTAGATTACAGGAGAAATTAGCCGACCTCAAAATATATCGCTTACAATTACAGCGCATACTTAGATTTACTCTTTATTTTCTGGAAATAAAAGCTGATGGTAAAACTCTACATAAGATTGGCGTTACCAGTAGAACTATAGAAGAACGCCTACCAGAGATAGAACGAGACTTAAAACAGCACTATTCGGGTGTAGAAATTAACGTATTGGGAACGTGGCAGCATCGGGGAAATGTCGAACTATATTTCAAACACCGCTACAAAGAATTTAATTATCCCATCGGCAAACTAACTGAATATTATCAGTTTGATGATATCGAATCTGTTTTGGCAGACTTAGAATCTATGGAGCAGAAAGTTTTAAAAGATGAGGAATTAGAAATTTTATAGGAGTCTAAAATAACGAATGCTCCCAGTTATTAATTAGTAGCATCTTTAATCGATTTACCAGCCTCCTCTATGGCTTCACCAGCATCATTAACACTTTCTCTGATAGCATTCCCCGCATCATCGAGTCCTTCTTCCGTAGCCTTTTTAGCATCTTCTAAAGCTTTACCCGCATCCTTTCCAGCTTTTTCTATTGCTTCTCCAGCATTTTTACCTGCATCTTCTAAAGTCTTCCCTGCATCCTCTCCAGCATCTTCTATTTGACTTCCCGTTCCTTCATTGTTGGGGGCTTGAGTCGATTGTTGACAGGCTACAAACAGAAAAGATAAGCTCAAAATCAAGGGTAAGGTAACAATATTTAATTTCATAACTGTTTGATAGTTAAAGTTCATTAGTTAATCTTTCTTCAGATTATAAATCGTAGTCAGACAGCTTGAAGTTAAGGCGACCGTGCAGTGCCTCGCTCTGCAAGATCGCATTTACGAGAGGAAATGGCAATATTTTCAATCTCAACGGCAGCTACATAATTTAATTCATTATCATCAATCGTAGAAAATATGTATTCTGATTCTCAAAACCGAAACCAGTCAAATTTTGTCTTTGCTCTTGCTTACGAACTTCAACAATATTTAGAAACAAATGCCGAGCGACTCGACCCCGATACCTATGACAATATTAGTTATTGGCGCGGGGGAATTCTTTCT
>CAYXWE010000686.1:0-2887 GCA_964468145.1 uncultured Pleurocapsa sp. | reverse complement strand
GTTGCAGTCTTGATAGGAAGTGTAGTTAGTTTCTTCCCAAGGATGTTCGTTGGGCGCGCCGAGATCGTGGGGAGTTGCACCGCCTTCTTTTCTAATAGCACTCGAACCGTCATATCCTACAATGCGGGGTGTCTCATTGTGATGGGGAATAGCACGGGCAAAGGCTTCTAGGACAGATTTATCCAGACGGGGAAACAACATCATCAAACCAAACGATCCGTATAAACGCACGTCGAGACTTTCATACCAGCGATAGTCCATACATTCTAAAATTCCAAACTGTCCCACAGGATCGTCTTCCGTGGCAGCAGTCCATAATGTTCCACCATCGGTCAATAAATATAGCTCGTTGAACAAAGCCATCTTGAACCAGTCGGGTAAATCTTCCCGTTGCAGGATCGGATTTTGCCAATTACCTATTCTTTCGCGCCACCAATCGCCGTGTTTGAGCGCAGTCCTCACCATACTCCAGGCATTCTTACCGTTGCGCCCAAAAAAGTCTGTGTAACGACGATAATAATTAATTCCCTGTTTAAATTCGGTAATTGGGAAGTCCCAGGTTAAGGTGAAAGGAATCTCTTTAGTTTTACCTGGCTTGAGGGTAAATCGTACCGCGATCGCGCAAGCAATTTGTTCTCCTGGATCGGCGGGGGTTTCATCTTGCTTATCGGGCAAAGAACCATCTGCTGCAAAGCTATCCCAGACTTCCCCACCATCTCCATCGGGATTCCAACGACTTTGATAAAATACTTCTACACTAGGATTATCCGCAGTGGCGATCGCAATCTGTCCGTCTCCTTCTTGTACTCGTTCGTGAGGCTGTACCCGATTTAACAAATAGCCTACCCGAAAACGATCTTGTATCCACTGATTATAATTACCCGTACTATCCCGCCACTTGGGTTGATATTCATATTCTGGACTACCATCATCCCGCACCTTTACCGTGGGAGATTTAATAGCGTTAGTAAACCAACCGACAATGTTTTGCCAAGTCAGCATAATACTGAGAGTAATTGGTTTATCTGTAGGGTTGTGTACCGTCCAGTTAAAATTAGCGATGGGATAACTGGCTTCCATATAGCTGTCCGCCCAAATAGGTGAAGACTGTTGGCAGGTAATATCTGTGGCGAATACCTCCCGATACTCATACCAACTGCGGGGATATAATGCACTATAAGTTCCTTTTTCTTGGGGATACCAAGACCAACGGGATAAGGTCTTATTTTCGGGTGCTTCTGTCGCTAAAGCATAAGCTTGGGCAGTCTCGTCAGTACGTTCAAAGACGCTAAACTGACAGGCGGGAAGGGACTGAAAAATATGCTCTCCCCCATCCAAGTGCCAAAGATTAAAGTCTCCCCTACTAGATCTCCCAATACATCCCGCACCCATACCCCCCAAAGGCGCACCGTGCCAAGCACCATCATCTAAATTACTGTCGTAGCGTACAGTATAGGGTTTTTCCCATCCCTTTCCGATAGGACGTTTCCAGGCACAATGAGGAATTTGAGGGTTAGGTGTCATTTCATTTGTGGTTTAGCGTTTAGCATTTATCGTTGGTTTATTTGTCAAACCAAGATTTTACTCGACACTAATTTTCCAGAGCGATCGAGCAGCATTTAGGATAACAACAAAATTACCTATACACCAGAATATCCTCTCTCGATAGTTTTACTTTTTATGTTGTTGGTAATTTTCGATTAATTCTTCAATTTTGCTCGAACATTAAGAATTATTTAGTAAATAAATATTTAGCTTGTTAATGAGAATGAAGCAACGAGTTTACTCGATCGCAAAACTATGATATTTTGTTGAATAAATGAACAATAAAATAAAAGTATCATGGGGTATTTTTGATTTATTAGTTTTATTTTATTTTTATATTTTCTATAACCGAAGCGATACAAGGGATATAGAAAGTAAGGCAAAAGTAATATTGTTATAAGTTAATATAACTTCGTCAAACTCTTATTGACTATGAGTTCATACTCATTGACAGAAATTGAGATAAAGAGTAATCGAACTGTCAGCGACTATGACTTGCGATCGCAATTTTGTTTGGGAGTTGAAAATCGCTCGTGCTACAAAAGAATCATCAAGACTAAAATTTTCAATTGTATAGATGATGGAAAACAATGATTCTAATAAAAACGAAAAAGAACTAACACCAGAACAAGCAGAAGCTTGGATTATAACTCTAGGTTTGGGCAATCAACTTTTTTGGTTTCCAGATTACAGCTTAAAGTATCTTGTTGTAAAAGAGGCTTGGCAGGAATGAAGTTACCGATCGCAGCAATTAATAAATAACCGAGCAGAACATAAAATATCGCTTTAACGCTGCGCTTTAAAATAATAAAAATATTGTTTATAAACTTGAACTTCACGTGCAGATAAAGATATTTTCAACTGCAATTATAATTACTCTTTTAGACAATGAAATATTATCTAGGAATTGATTTTGGGACTTCTGGGGCTAGAGCGATCGCAATTGACCGAGAGAAAAATATCGTCGTTACTAAACAAGCTAACTATACTCAAACAAATACCGACAATCTAAGCAATACCTGGAAACATACTCTATTGGAATTAATTGCCGAAATACCTTTGAGTGTGAGAAAAAACCTTAAAGCGATCGCGATAAATGGAACTTCTTCTACAGTATTATTGTGCGATGGTGGGGGGAAACCGATCGCTGCGCCTCTGCTATATAACGATTCTCGCGGAAAAGAAGTATTAGATCGAATTAAAGACATCGCGCCTCCCAACCATGTTGTTGTTAGTGCCACTTCTAGCTTGGCAAAACTATTGTGGTGGCAACAACAGCCTTATTTTGAACAGGCAAAATATTTACTCCATCAAGCTGACTGGCTGAGTTACCTACTACACG
>CAYXWE010000685.1:0-2888 GCA_964468145.1 uncultured Pleurocapsa sp. | reverse complement strand
ACGGGGTGTAACGATCCAACTGGACAAACCATCCAAGCTCTTAAATTAAACTAATAATGAACTGGTAAATGTTAAATATTAAATATTAAATATTTTACTGAAATTAAAAAGCTTAGAGCAAGCGAGCTTAAAGCTTCGAAGCTCCGAACAGAAACATTTTGTATCTCATACCTGAAATTACCAACGTCTTAAATGTTATGCTTTGGCCTTATAAAACTCCTGGTATTCCCGATAAATTATTTGAACGTTTGCCTGGTATTCCTCTAAGTAAAAGAGAAGTAAGGATGCTGATCGTTTCTTCTTTGAAAATGAAGCCCGATGCGGTACTGTGGGATATCGGTGCGGGTACGGGAACAATTCCTGTAGAAATGGGTTTGCTCTGCCCCCAAGGACAAATAATTGCCATAGAAAGAGACGATGAAGTTGCAGGTTTAATCCAGCGCAATTGCGATCGCTTTGGAGTGGAAAACGTTCGGGTAGTTCAAGGTAGTGCGCCAGAATGCCTAAAAGATATAAAACCCCAACCAGATTTAGTCTGCCTTGAAGGCGGTAAACCAATCAAAGATATACTCAAGCAAACCTGGAAATATCTCCAACCACAAGGGCTTATTGTAGCCACAGTTAATAGTCTGGAAAACTTATACATCATCTCCGAAGGTTTATCCGAATTGCAAGCCCGTAATATTGAAGTAGTGCAATCTGCAGTCAATCGTTTAGAAACAAGAGGAATTCATCAAACATTTGCTGCAGTCAATCCCATGTTTATTCTTAGTGGTGAAAAACTGTAGGTATCTTAACCAAGTTTAAACTTCTGGTGTTATTTTAAATAGAAAAATTAGGACTTCATCCAGGAATTTGTTAACCTTTCATAAGGTTGTCTTAAACTTAATAATTTCTATCATAAAATAGCGTTTGCAACAGCAGCGCATAATGCCCTTGTCTCGTATATTTAGTTCCGTAATAGCGATCGCCCTCGCCCTAGGATTGATTATTCTTGGAGGCTGGTATTTCACCTTTGGGATTGGTATTGTAATTGTCTTGGCGCAGTTAGAATATTTCCGTCTCGTCCGTGCCAAAGGAGTTGAACCTGCAGCCAAAATGACTTTAATTGTCTCCCAGTTGTTGTTAATCAGTTCTACTCTAGCCCCCAACATTACTGATGCCATGTTTTGTTTGGGTGGAACTATTATTTGCTTCTATTTATTGTTTCAGCCCAAAATGGCTACCATTGCCGATATTTCTAGCTCTATTCTGGGTTTATTTTACGCGGGATACCTCCCTACATTTTGGGTGCGTCTGCGGGTTAGCTTGCCCAACAATAACAACTTCAGCAATCTGCCCCTTGATGGCTATTGGCCAGATTCTTGGCTAAATCCCAATCAATTTCCCACTGCCCTTACTTTAACTTTTTTAGTGATGGCCTGTATTTGGGCAGCAGATATCGGTGCATATACTATGGGTAAAAGCTTTGGTCGCACCAAATTATCGGCAATTAGCCCCAAGAAAACCGTAGAGGGGGCTGTATTTGGAGTTGTCGGTAGTTTGATTGTGGCAGAATTGGGGGCTTGGTATTTTGATTTTCCTCTATGGCAAGCTAGTGGGGTGATGTTGGGTACGCTAATTGGTATTACTAGTTTGTTAGGAGATCTAACTGAGTCGATGATGAAGCGGGATGCAGGAGTCAAAGATTCGGGACAATTGATCCCAGGACACGGAGGGATTTTGGATCGTACCGACAGCTATGTTTTTACTGCCCCTTTAGTTTATTATTTCTTTACTTTATTGTTGCCCTTGCTGTCGGTTAATTTTTAATTGGGACGGGGTTAAGCGGTAAAGGGTAAAACCGTCGCCAAGATTAAAAAAGTAATAATTCCTAAAGCTAGATTGCGATAGATTCGCTTTTCTGGTCTACATTTCCTATATTTCATAGCCATAAATTCTTAAAATAATCTTTTATTTTTCTCTTTTATAACAAAACTAAAAAGCTAAAAAACAAACAAAAGTTAACTCATACATTCCAAGAACTGCGATACCCTAGATCGGGTGATTTATTAGATTTTTTTAAGATAGTTCCTATGACATCCAGCGTTAAAACCGATCGACGTACGGTACGAATTGGTACTCGCAAAAGCCAACTAGCTTTGGTACAAACCTATTGGGTAAAAGCCGAATTAGAAAAGCACTTTCCCGATATTGAATTTGAAGTGGAAAAGATGAGTACTCAAGGAGACAAAATCCTTGATGTTCCTTTGGCAAAAATTGGCGACAAGGGCTTATTTACCAAAGAGCTAGAAGTAGGAATGCTCAACAATACTACCGATTTTGCAGTACATTCTTTAAAAGATTTACCTACCAATCTTCCTGAAGGTTTGATGTTGGGTTGCGTTTCCCAACGAGTCGATCCTGCCGATGCTTTGGTGGTTAATGAAAAACATAAAGATAAAAAGCTAGCCACTTTCGCTGCAGGTTCAATTATTGGCACATCTTCTCTAAGACGCTTGGCACAGCTACGCCACCACTATCCCCATCTAGAATTTAAAGATATTCGCGGAAACGTCAATACTCGTTTGGCGAAGTTGGATGCAGGGGAATATGACGGCATCATTTTAGCGGTAGCTGGTTTGCAAAGATTGGATATGAGCGATCGCATTCATGAAATTATTTCTCCCGAAGTTTCCCTTCATGCGGTAGGACAAGGGGCATTGGGTATTGAATGTCGCGAAGGAGATGAAGAAATTCTTAAGATTATTAAAGCCCTCGAAGATGACGATAGTCGCGATCGCACTTTGGCAGAAAGATCTTTCTTACGCGAGCTAGAAGGTGGTTGTCAAGTACCCATCGGCGTAAATACCACCATTAACAACGATACTTTGACAGTTGTGGGTATG
>CAYXWE010000684.1:0-2892 GCA_964468145.1 uncultured Pleurocapsa sp. | reverse complement strand
GCTTCCAGAAACTAAAAGACACTCTCCTTCCCCATCGAGAGTGGGAGCGAAAGCAATAGTATTAACACTATCTTTGTGTCCCGTTAAAGTATCAATTAGTTTGCCCGTTTTTGCATCCCAAAGCTTAATAGTTTTATCCCAACTTGCAGAAGCGATCTTCTTACCATCGGGACTATATTCAATTTGATTAATAGTATCTTCGTGGGCTGTTATAGTATTAATTGACTTTTGCTTATTATTACTACTTTTTTGCCAAAAATTAATCTTGCCCTCCCAATCAGCAGTGACATAATTATCTAAAAATATAGGATTGCTAGCAACACTATAAATTCCTTCATCTTTATATTCATAGCGATTAAAAACTTGCCAAATTCTAACAGTTTTATCAACTCCTGTAGAAATTAATTTATAATTATTATTTTCTTTAAAGTCAGAAACAAATTTAACATCTAAAACTTCGCCATTGTGTCCCGTTAATGTTTGCTGAAGAATACCATCTTTGTTCCAGATATTTACTTTGCCATCGAGAGTGGCGGTAGCCAATAATTTGCCATCCAAACTGCTACTAACACTATTAACTGGTGCTTGATGAATATAAGTATTGATTAGGCGATCGCCTGAAGCAGACTTAACTTCAACTGTTGTTTCATCCTTAATATCGATCGAATATTTACTATTATTAACAGCAACAGTTTTTTGTTGAGTAATGGGATTGATAATTTGATTGCCCTGCCAAGAAATAAAGTCGGTTGATATTTCATTTTGCTCCAATGTTTCGATTAATTCACCATTTTTATGCCAAATCTTAACCGTATTATCATCACTAGCTGTAGCAATCAATGCCCCATTATTACTAGTACGAATTGCATTTACTTGTTGAGTATGACCCTCTAATCTATTTAACTCTTGAGTACCATAAATAGACTGTTGTAAAGTAGCGGTGGTTTTTACTTTAGTTGTTTGCCAATCATCTCGACCAACTAACTTTTTACCCAAGCCATTTATTTGTTCTAATTGCTTTGTTGCTTTGACACTGGTAGTCAAGGATTCTAACTGTTGGTTCGATAAAAGTTGTGCTTCGGCGACTGAATTTAAACCATCAACATTTTCCAGTTGGGCAATTACTTTCTGACGATAAGCACTAATCCCAAAAGCTGTAGCAGCAAGACCCAATATTCCTAATGCAGTAGCGGTTAATTGTGCCTTACGCAATCTTTGTTTGGCTGCTTTGGCTTCAGCGAGTCTGGCATCAATACAGCTAGCAACATATTCCTTAGCGGTATCGGATAACTCATCGGTGTATTGAATATAAATCTCTTCTGCTTCGGCTAAACGAACCCCCCGCAATAAAAAGTCATCCTGTTTGTCTTTTTGTTGCCATAATAATGCAGCCTGTTCGATCTGACGTTGCGATCGCAATCTGGTGCGGTTTTCTTCTAGCCACCAGCGCAAACTTGACCAATGACGGATCAATATTTCGTGGACGACTTCTACCGTCGCCTCTTGACGCATCGCTTCGAGAAACAGTTCGTCATCTTCGGGAGGATTAGCATTGCTACGGCTTTGTCCCAAATTACTACCATCATCGAGGTTGACTACCAAAAGTTTGGCATCAGTTAGAGTACGCAGAGTGCGATCGATTAAAGCTTCGGGATATTTTTCTACTACCAAATCGGATTTGGTAATGCGACGGCGAGTATCTTCTGTACCTTCTCCTAATTGGGTGAGGTTCAAAAATATCCAGCGGGCGCATTCTTGGGATTCCACATCCAGACTATCGTATATTGCCTGGGCTTGTCTTTCTAAAGCCCCCTTGATTCCTCCCAGTTTTTGATAGGCTTGGAGGGTTAATTTACCATTATCCCTGCTTTCCCATAGTTTTTGTAGGGCAAACTGTAACAGGGGTAAATCTCCTGCGGATCGATCTAAATCCTGTAATAATATTTCTACTAATCCAGGTTCTACCCCTAAACCTACCTGTACCGCAGGTTTAACAACAGCACTGCGATAATCTTCTTGAGTCAAATAAGGCGGGACTAAGATGCTGTTTTTTTGCAAAATATCCGCTAATTCAGGGTTTTCTAAACAAGAAGCAACAAAATCTGCCCTAATAGTAAAAACCAACTTAAAGCGATCGCCCGCATACTTAAGTCCGCCTAAAATCAACTGCAAAAATTCTTGACGTTCTTTATCTCCTGCGAGAGTAAACAACTCTTCAAACTGGTCGATAACCAGTAACACCATAGATTCCCTGCGAGTCCGTAACCAGCGTACAAATCCCTCTACTCCTTGATAAAGCAGTCCCTCAATCTGTAACTTTTCTTGGGTACGATCCTCTCGACTCACACCCTCGCTGAATAATCTTGCTAAAGCCTGTAGGGGTTGACTCCCTGGACGAAAACATCCCAACCACCAGCGATCGCTATGGGGCAGTTGTTTGCCTTGTCTCAGTTGTGCCATCAAACCCGCCCGTACCACAGAAGATTTACCGCTACCAGATGCGCCAACTACTGCAATACTCTGGTGATGGTTAATTTGATTAATTAACTTTTGCACTAAAGATTGACGACCATAAAAATATTCTGCATTATCTTCATCAAAGGCTTTTAATCCCATATAGGGACAAATTCCCAAATCCAGAGATGGCTGTTCGTCATTAATTCCATTTCTAGAAGGGAAAATATCAATTACCCCTTGAGTACCCGATAGCCATACTTGGGGTATAATTCCCGTCCCCGCTAAGGCGATTTGGAGTTTGGTAATCCAAGCTGCAATAGTTAATTCTGCTGTAGAGTCCGCATCTTTTAAAGTATTTAAAATAGCTTCGGTAAACTGTCCCGAATTATCTGCACTTATATCTGCAGCAATCAAACACTGTCCTCTTTCAGCTTC
>CAYXWE010000683.1:0-2900 GCA_964468145.1 uncultured Pleurocapsa sp. | reverse complement strand
AGCTACTAGCAAATGCCAAAACTGAAGCCTTTGTAGTTCGGGGTGCTTGGCGATGCGGGGCGTTCTTTGTAGCAGCCCAATCAGGTCAAAGAGCCAAAAACATTCCAGCTTATCTCCCATGTACCTCGTGCCATCGGTCAGCAGTACATTAGGGAAGTAAGGACTACAGCGATGATAGCTCGTCGTACCCGTAAATTCAGCCAGGTCAATACCCAGAGCCTCGCCCATTTCAATGCGATTCATTTCTATTTCTCCTGTTCAACGTCATCAAGTTTGAGAAGGTCAACTTTTATAAACAACTTTTCAAAAGACTTTTTTCTCCCCAGAAAAAAGCCTACCGAGCTATTTCATAGCTCTCCGCCTCAAAGTTACTCATGAGTAACTTTGAGGCGGGACTCGCGCCCGAATCGAGCGCGAAAAACCCCAAGACCAAAACCCGAAGAACGGCGGGATTCGACTCGAATCCCGCCTGACACATTTGCACGATGGTATCGTGGTAGAAGAAAGGCAAATAAAACTCCACAAGCCCACAATTAAGTCAAATCGCTACGTTTTTAGAAAATGGACAGCATTGGGATAATTCACCGAGGAAGAGCTAACTATTACCTAAATAATCAGCACGAAAAATACTATGCTTCAGAAAGCGAAGCTCCTGGTTTCTTTTATGGTTCGGGAGCGCAATCTTTTGGTATTGATGCTGATGATATTAAGCACCAAGATTCCCGCCTGAAAAACCTATTTAATGGTCTTTCTCCCGACGGTTCTATAACTATGAGAAGAGGCGGTAGCACCGTCAGAACATACATTGATAAAAAAACTGGAGAAGAGAAAAAACACAATCCAACTTTGGCTTACGACCATTGTTTTTCTGCACCCAAGGACGTTTCGGTTCTAATGATGATGCTGCCCGAACACGAGTCACAAAAGTTGGTGAACCTCCACAATCAGGCTGCCAAGAAAGCAATGGACTATCTCGACCAAAATGCTACCTATACCCGCAGTACCCAGACTCAGCCCGACGGCAGCAGAAAAACCTTCTGGCATCAGGCAAAATCAACCTTTGCTTGCTTTACCCACATCACCTCTAGAGCGAAGGATATGCAACTACATACCCACTGCGTACAAATCAACAGTGGGGAAAGATTAGATGGTAAAGGCTATGGTGCGGTCGATGGTAAAAAGACTCTCCAGGCACGTTATACCGCAGGGCAAATCTATTTAAGCGATCTGAGGAGGTCGTTAGAAAAAGAATACGGAATCAAAACCTTCGATCGCCAATTTTCCAATGACTCTGGCTGTAGCTTTGGCATTCACGGCATATCTGGAAAAGTTACCAAACACTTTAGCAAGCGCAGTCTGGAGATTAAGGAAAAAACCAAAGAGAATATGAGTGCTGCTCAAATTCGCAATATTGTCCTCAAATCCCGCAAGGCTAAAGACCACAATCAGGATATTGGCGAATTAAAGCGTCAGTGGCGCAGGGAACTCAAACAAATGGGTTGTAGCCTCAAAAATGTGATTAATCAGCAGAAAGCAAAGACTATGCGCTCAACCAGCTACGATAACGAGATTGCTTCTGTGCTGGCAAAAAGAAAAGATGAGTCATTCAACAAACACCATGTCCTCAATGCCACCATCAAGGTAGCTGATGGGGAACTATCGGTAGATCGAGCAAAAGCTATTTCAGATTTGTTTATGGCAAAATATGCTCAGGCTAACGAACAGGATGCCGATAAATTTATCCTGACTGACAAAGCCAAAGAAATCTCCACTACTAAAGATAGGACTAAAACCCAAAAGGCAATAGAAATAGCCAGACAAATTATCCTCTGGCATCGAGAGAAACGCCAAGCGGTGTTAGATAAGAAGTTTGAGAAGAAAGAGCGGGAGTTTAAGAAATTTCAAAAGAAATCGTTCGTGCTTTATATGAAGGGCAATATCAGTCATCAGCAGTATCTTCTAATCAAGGAGGATTCGCGCATCATGAAGGCGAGTAAGTTTACCCTCAACACCTATCAGGCGTTGGGATTGCTGAAGAAACAGCAGTTAGATCGGGTCTTAAATCAGAGGAAGAAAGAGGAGAATGAATATTACAACATTTTCATTGCCCAGAAGAAGGGATTTATCAGCGAAGAACAGGCTAAAGAACTACGGATAGCTGAGTGGCGCAGACGCGAAAGTGCCAAAGAGCAGGAGCAGGACAGAGGAAGAGAACGAGCAAGATAAACAATTTTGAACGCTTTATTTCAAATAAAATGAAGCAGTCTTGCTACTATTGCAGATAAGAGAACGAAGGTTGAATTTTCTTTGCTTGGTGTCTTGAATGTCGAAATAACGGTAAATCATTGAATTTATTGTTATTTCTTAAATGCCTTTATTCACGGGATTCAAGACACTAAGTAGAGGAAACTATTATGTTCCACAAATCCATGACCCGTTCTGAATTTCTTTTTTGGCGTTTTGTTAATGATGTAATGAACGTTAATCAGAATTCATCTCGTTCATATCCTCTGGTATATGAAAATCGTAATGTAACTCATCTCTGCTCGTTACTTAAACTTGAGATATGTATATTTGAGAACGAATTTGAGGCATTAATTACAATTGCAATTGATGAAACTTCTGTCACCTCAAACAAATATCTCAGTCAAATAGCTAAAGCAGGGAAAAACAATTTTGATGTTGTAGCTAGTCGTAAGTTTATCTGGGATGACTTTTCTTTCGATGAATTTCGTAACTGGATTTTGAATAATGGAATTTGGTCTTTTTCTGATGAAGGTTAACTAAACATCTAAAAGTTTTGTGTGTTTGTACTTTGGTTTAACCTAAAACAACACATACCAATACCTACAGCGTGCAGTAGCCAGTTGGTTCGCCCCACACTAATGCTCCGCAAGGTG
>CAYXWE010000682.1:0-2905 GCA_964468145.1 uncultured Pleurocapsa sp. | reverse complement strand
GATGGGTTCGCCGTTTTCGATGGCATCTATTTGTCTTTCTATTTCGTAGTCGATCGCTTTTTGGATCGCACTAAAGGAATTCATATTCTTGATTTCCACTTTAGTGCCAAATTCTTTTTGTCCTACAGGGCGCACGGAAATGTTAACATCGCAACGCAACGAACCTTCATTCATTTTGCCATCGCTAATGCCCAAATAAAGCATGATACGACGAATCTCTTGGGCGTATTCTGCTGCTTCTTTACCGCTACGCAAGTCTGGTTCGGAAACAATTTCCACCAAAGGTATCCCCGCACGGTTAAAATCTACCAAGGAGTAAGTAGAACCATCAATGCGATCGCTTCCGCCGTGAGTTAATTTTCCTGCATCCTCCTCCATGTGCAAGCGAGTAACGCCAATTTTTTTACGAATGGGTTCGGTATTGGGTTTCTCGACGATTTCAATTTCTACCCAACCATGTTCGGCGATGGGAAGATCGAATTGGGATATTTGATAATTTTTTGGTAAGTCGGGATAAAAATACTGCTTGCGATCGAATTTACTATAGGGTGCAATCTGACAATTAAGAGCTAACCCTGCTTTGACTGCATATTCGAGTACTTTTTCATTTAAGACGGGAAGCACCCCAGGATATCCCAAGCAAATCGGGGAAATATTAGTATTTGGGTTGTCGCCATCAAATTTAGTTGACTCCTTACTAAATATTTTGGTTTCGGTATTTAGCTGACAGTGAGTTTCTAAACCAATTATTGCTTCGTATTCTGTTTTAGCTGGTGCAGCACTAGTCATAAATATTGAACGTAATAAAAAATAATGATGTTTTTATTTTATCTGTTTTGCTTATTCTCCAGCGATCGATCGCAATCTGCAATCTTTGTGTTATATTGCTAACTTTTTTTTTGTGTTATGGATTACAAAGTGTAAGATAATAACCAAGTAATAGAGTACCAATAGCTCACTGTATACTTAAAAGCAATAATAATGATCCGTATTCTTATAGTTGACGATCAAAGAATAGTCCGTGAAGGTATTAAAATACTGCTAGAGGAAAAATCAGAAATCCAGATTGTTGGCGATGCTTCAGAAGCAAAAGAAGCATTAACCAAAGTAGAATCCCTCCAGCCAGATATTGTATTCTTAGACATAAATCTGCCTGGAATTGATGGTTTTGCTATTTTTGAGAGAATAAACAAAGTTTCGCCTCATGTCAAAATAATTATGCTTAGTAGCTATGAAGATAAAGAATATATCGAAAAAGCTATTGAACTAGGAGCAAAAGGATACTTGCTTAAAAATGCTTCTTCTGAAGAATTAGAATGGTCGATTAAATTAGTATACCAAGGTTATTCAGCTATTAAGTCAGAACTATTGGAAAAACACCTGGGTGTTATAGTCCCAGAAGCTGATATAAATAAGAATGCAAGAACCAATCCTAATTCCAAACGAGAAACTGTAACCGCTAAGGGCGATCGCCGACAAGCCCCGCCAGTTGCATCGGCGGTAGCAACCGTATCGCGAACAGATAACCCCAAATCGAACCAGAAAAACCCCCGACTCTCCAAGGAAACACCAGCAGTTCGGTATCCCAATTATCCTAAACCAAAATCGAAGCCAAATTCTCGCTTCCATTCAGTAACCATGTTAAAAATAAAAAGAACCATCGCGAGCTTTGAGTTTAAAATCTTAGTTTTGGCTATTTTATTTTGTATGGGATTTTTAATCTTTATTGCCCTATCCTAAAACTTGTTGAGTTAGAAATGCGATCGCATCCCCCTACTAATCTAGGAAGGCGGGGAGGCGCACTCAATTTCCTAGAAACTTGTTAATTTCAAAATACTTGAGTTACAACAGAGTCTCGTTAACTTTAGCTGAATGGTAAAGCGGTAATGAGAATAGTAATGTTGGGAGGAACGGGTTCGGGAAGAGGAACGCAAACTAAGAAAATAGGCGATCGCTTGAATATTCCCTATATTTCTACAGGGGATATTTTTCGAGAGGCGATCTCAGCAGCTACAGATTTGGGCAAAAGAGCTAAAACTTACGTCGAACAAGGGGAACTAGTTCCCGACGAACTAACAATTAAGCTAATCCGACAACGATTACTCCAGCCAGATATGAGCAATGGCTGGATCTTAGAAGGCTATCCCCGTACTGCTTTTCAAGCAGAAGAATTGGACTTTTTACTCAAAAAAATCAAACAACAGCTAGACTGGGCAATTTACCTCAAAGTTAGCCAAGAGGTAATGACTCAAAGATCTTTAGCCAGGGGTTTGTCTGACGATAGCGCACCTGTAATCGAGCGTCGGCTGCAAAACTTTCAGGAGTTTACCCTACCACTTTTGGAATATTATGATTATTGCCAAAGACTGCTGACTATCGATGGGGAACAACCACCCGATGAGGTGGAGCGATCTATTGTCTCATCTTTAAATAAAACAAAATAATTATAAAATTAAAAAATTAATACTAAATAACTAGCGCGTTCGGCTTGGCATAATATCCTAAATGAATCAGAAATTTTAGGAGTTAATATTAAATGCGTCTATCTGTACCCATGACCATGATGGAGTTTTTTCAAAAGAGCGCGGGAAAATGGTATACCGAGCGTAGCGTTCATCACTTTGATATTGTAGCTGACGAGTCGGGGGAATCCAATCTCATTGTCAAGGTAATTCAACCCGACGATCCTAGGGTTAAAGAAGTCTGCGACGTACAGGGAATTGACCCCAGTAAAGCAACGGGGAGTGGTAGTTTTAGCTGGCAAGATAACCTAGAAGAAAAAGAACCCAATCCTAACTATGCAGCGATTTTGATTGATGTTCCCGATGATGAAACAGGGCGTAGCGGTAAATTAATTCGCAACAAGGGTTATGTAGATGGTTTGCCCGTAATTAGTCGCTATTGG
>CAYXWE010000681.1:0-2918 GCA_964468145.1 uncultured Pleurocapsa sp. | reverse complement strand
TGGTGACTAACATTAGACTTAACAATGCACCGATGGAGTTACCAATAAAGATCGTTGGTTCGTTGATATATTCTGTCCAAAAGTCTTTAATTTGAGATTGCCATAATTCTAGAGTGTAGGACAAAGGAGCTTTATCCGAACCACCAAAACCCAGCAAATCCAGGGCGAAAACTTGATAACCTGCATCTGCTAAAACAGGGATATTTTTTTTCCAATGTCCGATAGACGCACCAAAACCATGAATCAAAAGTAATGGTTTGCCAGTCCCCGCAGTAGTATAACGAATTTTATGCCCCTGCCAATACCAGTCTAATTCTTGGGGTTTCTCCCTTTTACCTAAAGATGTTTGCACCACGCTATTTTATATTTGAAGTTTAATTTTTTTTGTAGTTTTGTATCGATCCTACAAGAAATTAGAAATTAAATCTGCCTGAGATAAATTTTGCGAGTTGACTTATCTAAATAAATCCAGCCGAGATCCTGCAAGCGAGTAGTCAGATTGGATATGGTAACGCCTAATTCTTCTGTCATGCGATAAAGATCTTGCCATCTAGTCAAATCTTTATCTTGCTTTAATTGGGTCAGTATATGTTGTGGCATTAGCAAACACCCCGCAAAGTACTGTGCTTGCCATTCTATTCTGGCGATGGTATCTTCACTGCTGCGACAAAGAAAAGGCTTTACCCGCACGTCTACTCCTTTTTGCTGGAGGCGTAAATAGCTAGCTACTTTTTCTGTATCGATGTGCAATACCCAATGTCCGATTTCGTGAGCAATAGTAGACTCGCCAAACCCCCCCTTCAACTCAGGGATATTATCGTTGATTTCGATTAGCTTTTCTAGGGGTAAAATTCGTGCTGCGATCGCACCTTGTTCGTCTTCGGGAATAGTATCCCAGACTATATCCAAATCCAAAAATTCGGCAATGAGACTGGCATCTACTGGTAATTCTGGCTGACACTGGGAATCTGCCATTTGTAGCCAAATACCCAAAGCAGCAGCTTCTATTTCTAGTTTGGGTATGAATCTAAATGGACGGAAAACGCTCACAAATTGTCAACTCCTAATGCCAACTCTTATATAGACCTCTTCCATGAATCTTTAATTCTCGTAATTTCCATACCAAGAACGAAAGACAAAAGACAAAAAACCAATGACTTTTGAATCATTAGTTATTTTCGCGCATATGTCTAATCTGTTATATCTAATCAGTAGAAGCCTCGCGCAATACCTTTTTAGCAAATTCAGGATTTTCGCGCATCCGACGAAATAAAGCGGGCATCTCTTTATAATGTTCTTTGAGCAGATCTTCTTCCTGTTGGGGTATTCTTCCCGCCAAGAAAATAAGCTCCTCTTCGTTTAATTCTAAATGCTTGGCTAAACCACGAATTACTTCTTCTTTTGGTGCGTAGTCAGCGCGATTGTTTTCTAGTTTAGATAAATAAGTGAAATCTATCTTCAGCAATTTCGCTAGTTCTCTTTGGGAAAATTTGCGTTCTTTTCTTGCCTGACGAATTAACTGACCAAAATCATCTTTCATTTTAAATATTTTTGCAATTGAATATTTACTTACATCATAGTTTAGCTTGAATAAACAATCAACGAAATGTAGTAAATATCTGGCAAAAATAATCTCAGGTATCGTTCATTTAATAGTTTTTTGTCATTTGTTATTCGTTATTTGTACTTGTCACCTCAGATATCTAAAATAGGATCGAGTGCATCTTTTATCTATTGACTGCTATTAGTCAACGGGCGTTCGCTGCCTAGAGCATCATAAGCTACAATAACATCTCTGACATTAAACTAGATTGGAATGGATGCTCGACGCTACAAATACCCCCGCACGCCTCATCTAAGTTTTTCCCCTGGGGTAAGTGCAGACGATCTAAAACTCGATCGCCATAAATTATTCGATAGTTGTCGGGTAGTTGTTACCGAGAAACTGGACGGCGAAAATACTACTCTATACGCGGATTATATTCATGCTCGCTCCCTAGATAGTCGCCATCATCCATCTAGGGCTTGGGTAAAAGCTTTACAGGCTTCAATTAGTAATGATATCCCTCAAGGTTGGCGAATCTGTGGCGAAAATCTTTATGCCAGACATTCAATTGCTTATGATAATTTGACTAGCTATTTTTATTTGTTTGCGATTTGGAATCAGGATAATTATTGTTTGAGTTGGGCGGATACTCAAGAATGGGCAGAAATTTTAGAATTAGAAATACCCCAGGTGATGTACGAAGGTATTTGGGATGAAGAGAAAATAAAAGCGATCGCCGACAATTTGAATGAGGATATTTGCGAAGGGTTTGTAGTAAGAAAAGCAGATGGATTCTATTATGATGACTTTACGTCGAACGTAGCTAAATGGGTACGTCCTCATCACGTACAAACTGACGAGCATTGGATGTATAAGGAGGTTATTCCCAATCAGTTGTTAGGTTAATAATTTTGGAAGTTGTTTCATGTATTTTTTTAGACTCAAGTATTAAGAGAAAATACTGTTACAGTTTATTGTATCTTTGCTGTACTGCTTGTTCAGGCTTTCAAAAATAAAAAATATACTCTTTTGAGTTCCATAATCTGGATTATAAAACCTAGTTATCATTTATTTTATTTATATCATAAAATACAATATTTTATGATTATTTTTATTATGTGATAATTATTACATCAGCCTATTCGTTTATTACTGTGTTGTTACTTATGCTTTTATCTCAAAAGCTATTCAGTAGCTTGAAATTCAAACAGTAAAATAGTATTAATTTTTACAACATATAATGCTAAAAATAAACAATTAGAATACATTAGTTAGTAATCGTAATTAATTTATATATGACTTGATTTCACTCAAATTATTTTAATCATTGAAAAAAATAGTTACCCAAGACACAAGGTTTGTGGTGAATACG
>CAYXWE010000680.1:0-2918 GCA_964468145.1 uncultured Pleurocapsa sp. | reverse complement strand
CGGTAACAATTAGCTCGTCCGAAGTATTTTTTGCCACATCATCGAGGGTTTTAGTAATAGTAGAAATACTATTAACCTCTTCTTGTAATTCCTTAACTAAAATAGATGAATTTCGACTTAGGTTGGCTATTTCTTGAGCTGCTAAGGCTGAATTCTGCAAGGTTTGGTTTACTTTTTCTACAAACTCAGGTTCGCCATAGGACTTGCTAAAACGATAAGTAAAGGGCAAAATATCGTCTAGGGTAATCGCTCTTTCTCCCTGAATGCGGGCATTGTTGCAGATAATTTTATCTGAGTTGCATTTATTACCAAGGGGGGTGAGGTTTGTACTTCTAGAGGAGAGATCGGCATTGGGAACAATATCAATAAATGTTTCCCCAATCAAACCAGCACTACGAGCTTTGATTGTAGAACCGCTAGGAATTACTAAGTCTACAGAATCGATCGCAATAACAACATCTACTCCATTAGGATTGGGCTTTATTTCTTCGATTTGTCCCACCCGCAAACCTCGATAACGGACTCCATCCCCCAGTCTGATTCCGTTGACATCGGGGAAATCAGCAACTATTGTATAGCTTTTGTTTCCGAACTTAAAACCTCTAATCCAGAGAGCAAGTCCGCCAAATAGAACAATGCTAGCGATAATCATCAAGCCAACTGAACCTTCTTTGATAGTGCGCGATCGCATTGCTTATCCTCTTACTTTTGTGTTGGAAATTTTGATTCTCATTCCTAAGTTAATTCTAGTTTAATCAATCACCCGAATTGGACCGTCTATGCTAGCACTAAAAAACTGTCTGACTAGAGGATTATCCGTAGTATCAATTTCCTCTACTTTTCCAGACCACTGAATTTTGCCTCCATACAAAAAGATAACGCGGTCGGCAGTACGGCGAATAGTACTATTTTGGTGGCTGACCATAATATAAGTGCCACATCCTCTTTTTGTACACTGCAAATCCCGCACCAGATCTTCAATCACCGTAGAAGCGATCGGGTCTAAACCCGCTGTTGGCTCGTCATAAAGGACAATCTCAGGTCTACTTTGAGGATTTTCGGGATCGGACATAATGGCACGGGCAAAACTGACTCGCTTGCGCATTCCTCCCGATAGTTGAGAGGGAAAACTACTGTTTGTTCCTGCCAAGCCTACCATTTCTAGTTTTTCATCGACCAAATTTTTGATTTTGGCACGACTGAGATTGGAATGTTGCAATAGAGAAAAACCAACGTTTTGTTCCACTGTCAAAGAGTCAAACAAAGCATCTTGCTGAAATACCATACTGATACCAATGGGATCCGATCGATCCTCTATCAAACCCGTTCTTTTTTGACCTTTGATATAAATCCCACCCTTATCTATGGGCATTAACCCCGCAATCATCCTCAAAATTGTCGATTTCCCCGTCCCAGAAGGGCCTATAATCACCAAGGCTTCTTCTGGGTCAATTTTGAGGTTAACGCGGTCTAAAATCACCTTGTCACCGAATGATTTACTAACACCCCTCAATTCTACTAAAGGTGTTAGGGAATCTTGGGAAGATTTTTGGTAATTGTCTGTGGTTACTGCCATAGTCTTCGGGGTAATGCGATCGCGAGCGCACCTTTGAATTTGCTGGTAAATTTCAATTAGACTAGCTTTAGTTTAATCAAAGATCTATTCTTCTAGTTCTAATCCAAAAACACGAGCTACTGATTTTTGTACTTTATAACCCGAATCAATCGATTCTAAAGGATCTTTACGCAGACGATGGCGCAGACACAAAACAATTACTCGGCGAATATCATCTACCGTGACTTCTGTGCGTCCTTCAAAAGCTGCGATCGCTTTGGCAGCGCGGTTGGTAACAATATCTCCTCGCAAACCATCAACATCTAATTCCGAACAAATTTCTGAGATTTTTACCCGTAAGTCGTAGTCAATTTTTACCTTAGGCAGTAATGTTTGAGCTTGAACAATTTTATCCTGGAGGGCAGTTTGTTCTGATGAATATTTTTCACTAAAATCGTTAGGATTGCCATCAAACTCTGCTCTTTGTTCGACAATTTGGACGCGCAAATCTGGTTCTTTGACAGTGCGAATCTCTGCGTGCATTCCAAAACGATCTAGTAGTTGGGGACGTAGTTCGCCTTCTTCGGGGTTTCCCGAACCTACCATCACAAATTGTGCGGGGTGACGGATTGAAATACCTTCTCTTTCTACAGTATTCCAGCCACCAGCAGCAGAATCTAGCAATACATCTACCAGGTGATCGTCAAGCAGATTGACCTCATCTACGTACAGGATACCCCGATTAGCTTTAGCCAAAAGTCCTGGTTCAAAAGCCTTTACCCCATCAGAAAGAGCTTTTTCAATATCAATTGTTCCACAAACTCGATCTTCGGTTGCTCCTAGGGGCAAATCAATCATCTGGACTTTTTTCTTGACTGTATCGATCGCTTCTCCCTGTTCGACTTTCTGCTTAACTTCATCGCTCATTAAGTCGGGATCGCTAGGATCGCTATTGAAAGGATCGCCTGCGACTACATCTATTTCTGGTAATAAATCCGCTAAGGCTCTAATAGTAGTTGATTTTCCCGTACCGCGATCGCCCATAATCATTACCCCACCAATTTTGGGATCAATTACATTGAGCAAAAGAGCTAATTTCATCTCTTCTTGTCCGACAATTGCCGTGAAGGGAAAAACCTGGCGACGAGTTTTTGCTGGCGCGTCAAGTGTTGCAGTCATATTAATTTTCTTTTATTGAAGAGCTATTTTTATTAGGTAGAATGAACCGTTAATTTTTTGAATAAGGGCGTATTAATTGTGCCACGTTTCTGGTGTCGAATGGAAGGAAAATAAATGACGGGGAGACTTAGTTGTTGGTTGTTGGTTGTTGGTTGTTGGTTGTTGGTTGTTGGTTGTTGGTTGT
>CAYXWE010000679.1:0-2925 GCA_964468145.1 uncultured Pleurocapsa sp. | reverse complement strand
ACTTCTCTAGGATCGATATCGAATTCTATTTCTTCGTCGGAGAAAAAATGACAGGCTATATGTACTCCAGAAGCATCAACGTGCATCAAAGGGCTGGCACAATTCCTAATTTCTAAAGCCTCTTGAATCGTGTTTATCGATTTAGCTACTTCTCCATCAATCCAAAATATTGTTTTATATTTAGAATTGAGTAACGATGTGAGAAACCTATTCCAATCCGCGCGATCGGTATTTAAGATATAAATATCTCTCCACGAACCATCAAATTCAAAATCTTTTTGACACTGCACCCATTGCATTATGGTTTTCTCTAAAAACTAAAAATTATTGATTACTGATAGCGATTTTGCCATCCACGCTTCTCTATCTGTCGGATACTATCAACATCTGGCAGATCTCTTAAATATTTCATCAGTAATAATAATTCGCGATCGCCAGTATCCCCCAACCATTCTGTAACTCGAACAAATCTAAAATAATAAGCTGCACTCGATTTTTGAATTAAACTAGCAAGGTTTTTTTAATACGGGGTAAAGATATCGCCGATATTTTTTTTAGTTATAGCCTATAATTTTTAAGTAATGTTGCTCAAGCTAACAATAAAGCTACAAGTAATTAGCTGCAAAATTTGGCAACAATTTATAAACAACGATCTAACAGTTTAGATTATGGACAATTCACAAGACCGCATTATAATTTTCGACACTACCTTAAGAGATGGAGAACAGTCTCCTGGCGCGACTCTCAACGTTGAAGAAAAGCTGGAAATTGCCCATTCTCTATCCCGTCTGGGAGTTGATGTAATTGACGCTCGATTTGCTTTTGCTAGTCCTGGTGATTTTGAAGCAGTACAAAAAATTGCCCAGCAGGTAGGTACAAAAAATGGCCCAGTTATTTGTAGTTTGGCTAGGGCTATCAAAGCTGATATTAAGGCTGCTGCAGAAGCATTAGCACCCGCTGCTAAAGGTAGAATTCATACTTTTATTTCAACTTCCGATATTCATTTAGAGTATCAGCTAAAAAAATCTCGCTCCGAAGTATTGGATATCGCCCAAGAAATGGTAGCTTATGCCAAATCTTTTATGGATGATGTAGAGTTTTCACCAATGGATGCGGTGCGGACAGACTCGGAATATCTTTACCAAGTATTAGAAGCTGCGATCGCAGCAGGGGCAACGACGATCAATATCCCCGATACTGTCGGTTATACTACTCCCACTGAGTTTGGCGAATTAATTAAAGGTATTTGCGACAATGTACCTAATATCGATCGCGCAGTTGTTTCCGTACACGGTCATAACGATCTGGGATTAGCTGTGGCTAACTTCTTAGAAGCAGTCAAAAATGGTGCAAGACAGCTAGAATGCACCATCAACGGTATTGGAGAGCGTGCGGGGAATGCAGCCTTAGAAGAACTAGTGATGGCTTTCCACGTACGCCGTCAGTATTTTAATCCTTTCTTGGGTAGACCCGCAGAATCTACTACACCTCTAACCAATATCGATACCAAGCAGATTTATAAAACTTCTCGTTTAGTATCCAACCGTACTGGGGTGATCGTACAGCCCAACAAAGCGATCGTCGGTGCGAATGCCTTTGCTCACGAGTCGGGTATCCACCAAGATGGAATGCTCAAAAATAAGCGCACCTACGAAATTATGGATGCGGAGTCCATTGGTGTAACCGATAACCAGCAAATTGTCTTAGGTAAGCACTCTGGACGTAACGCATTTCGCACTCGCCTTAAAGAATTAGGTTTTGAACTATCAGAAACCGATCTCAATAAGGCATTTGTCCGTTTTAAAGAAGTAGCAGATAAGAAAAAAGAAATTAGCGACTGGGATATTGAGGCTATTGTCAGCGATGAAATCAGACAGCCCCCCGAACTATACCGTTTAGAGCTAGTACAGATTTCCTGTGGCGATCGCTCTCGTCCTACAGCTACCGTTACTCTGCGTACTCCTAATGGCGAAGAGCTAACCGATGCAGCTATTGGTACAGGTCCTGTTGATGCGATTTATAAGGCAATTAACCGCGTTACTAATATTCCTAACGAACTAATTGAATTCTCCGTCCAGTCAGTTACCGCAGGAATTGACGCTATTGGTGAAGTCACGATTAGGCTGCGTCACAAAGATATTGTATACTCTGGTCGTGCTGCCAACACTGATATTATTGTGGCTTCAGCTAGAGCATACATCAAAGCTCTAAACCGTCTTTATGCTGCACAGCAAGAAGAGAAAAAAGTCGAATCTCAAGTAGGGGTTTAATTCAGTAAAATTTGTACGGGGACTGGTTAATATGACATTATGATCAATTACGATCGTCTAACCAGTCTCGAATAAAAATAAACTGAAAAAAATGTTAGCTGAATTTCGTCAACGTTACCCCCAAGGAAGTTTGGTCGGCGAACTAGTCGATATCGATCGCGGAACCTATATTGTTAGAGTATCTATCGAAGTAGACAATATTATCTTGAGTACTGGTTTAGCAGCAGCAGATCGAGTAGAAACTGCAGAAGATGCTGCTAGAAAAAGAGCGATCGCCGCTTTGGTCTTGGATAGTAATTCGATAACAGATCCAACTAATAGCAGTATTCGGGCGATCGCCAATCCCGCTCCAGTAGAAATCAAAGCCGATCCCATACAACCTAAAAAAAGCTCAAATAAAAGCTTAAATAACGGTTCGACTGTAAATAATAATTTGCCAGAAATAACCCCACCACCTGCAACTGTAGCTCGCCAGCCAGAATTGGAAACTGACCAAGCCCAACCTCCATCCCAAGCAGTTCCCGAACCGATAGTAGAACCAGAAGTTCTAGAGGAAAAAATAATTGCCGAACCACCTATGCCCTTTGAAGAAACTACTGTAGAACCGTCTTCAGGCAATAATTTATTTGCAGGTACTCAGGCTAGCGAAGAAACC
>CAYXWE010000678.1:0-2930 GCA_964468145.1 uncultured Pleurocapsa sp. | reverse complement strand
GTATCATTATCTATTGCGCGTCTAATGAATTAACCAAGAGCAATTATATGAGTCGTCTAGCACTTTTGAGCGTTTCTGATAAAACTGGCATTGTTGAATTAGCTCGCCAGTTGGTAGAAAAATTTCAGTATGAGATTATTAGCAGTGGCGGTACAGCAAAAACTTTACAGGATGCTGGCATCGCCGTGACGAAAGTTAGTGACTACACGGGATCGCCCGAAATATTAGGCGGAAGGGTAAAAACTCTTCATCCCCGCATTCACGGAGGAATTTTGGCTCGTCAAGATTTACCAGAGGATATTGCAGAACTAGAAGCAAATAATATTCGCTCGTTCGACTTGGTTGTAGTGAATCTATATCCTTTCGAGCAAACAATAGCCCAGTCTAATGTCACTGTAGCAGAAGCGATCGAAAAAATCGATATTGGGGGGCCTACTTTGATTCGCGCAGCAGCCAAAAACTATAAATATCTCACCGTACTTTGTAGTCCCAGCCAGTACGATACTTACCTGAGGGAATTATCTGAGGGAGAAATATCAATTGAATTCCGTCAAAAAATGGCAGGTTCGGCTTTTGCCCATACTAATAGTTACGATCGCGCCATCTCTAATTATTTTACTCGCCTCAACTCCCCAGAAGATTTGGCAGACAGCTACAGTATAGACGGTAATAAAGTCCAATCTCTGCGCTATGGTGAAAATCCGCACCAACCCGCAGCCTGGTATCAAACTGGTAAAACTGCTTCGGGATGGGCAGATGCTAATAAATTGCAGGGAAAAGAACTAAGTTACAACAATCTAGTAGATCTCGAAGCAGCAAGACGGATTATTACTGAATTTGACCCCAGCGAACCCGCAGCAGCAGTACTCAAACATACTAACCCCTGCGGTGCAGCCGTAGGTAGTACCTTAGCTCAAGCTTACGAACTAGCCTTTAATGCCGATAATGTCTCGGCTTTTGGGGGAATTGTAGCTTTAAATCAGCCCATCGACGCTGCAACCGCCCAAGCTCTCACTAAGACCTTTTTAGAATGCGTAGTCGCCCCTGGTTGCGAGCCAGAAGCACGAGAAATCTTAAAGGCTAAATCAAAATTAAGAATCCTCATTCTACCCGATCTGGCTACAGGACAACCCGAAACTATTAAAGCGATCGCAGGAGGGTTTTTAGTCCAACAGAGCGACGATAAAATCGAAAATCCCGATGACTGGCAAATTGTCACCCACAAGCAGCCTACCCCCGAACAAATTGCAGAGATGCTGTTTGCTCAAAAGCTAGTCAAGCACGTCAAGTCTAATGCGATTTTAGTTAGTCGCGATCGCACTACTTTGGGTATTGGTGCGGGACAAATGAATCGGGTAGGAGCGGTTAAAATTGCCCTCGAACAAGCGGGAGAAAAGGCTTCTGGTGGAGTTTTGGCAAGCGATGGCTTCTTCCCTTTTGATGATTCGGTACGTACTGCTGCTGCTGCGGGTATTAGTGCCATTATCCAGCCTGGAGGATCGATTCGCGATAAAGATTCGATCGCTGCTGCTGATGAGTTGGGGTTGGTAATGGTTTTGAGTGGTACTCGTCACTTTTTACATTAAATAACGGCGATCGCCTTTTTTGGTTGACTTTGCCTTCAAAGTACCTGAATCTAATAATCTAAGAAACATCAAGTTGAACTTTTAGCTACAATTGCGCTTGATTCCAGTCAGGCGATCGCCAGAATTATTAGTTTTATTTTATCTAAAGTTTTTAGTTTTTAGAAACGTTTCATGAAACGTCCGTACAGTTTTTAGCTGTTAGTGCTTTATTTTTGAGGAGCGAATATATATAATGTACACAGATATGCACATTATATATATTCGGTGATGAAAACCAATATAGATTTAGATGACGATTTAGTAGAGCAAGCTTTTTCTCTTACGGGATTGAGAACTAAAAAAGAGTTGGTCAATTTTGCTTTAGCAGAACTAGTTAAAAAAGGTGAAAAAAAAGATTTATTAGATCTAGCAGGAGAAATTGAGTTTGTAGATAGTTTTAGCACCGACACCGTAAGACAGAATCTTTATGTTGTTGATTGACACTTCTATTTGGATTGAGGTACTACGAGATAAATCTAAAGTTAAAGCTACCAAGCTTCAAAAAATTATCGATCTTCGAGAGTACTATCTTCCAATATTCACCAAAATGGAACTTTTACAAGGATGTAAGGATGAGATTGAATGGGCGAAATTGAGTTCATATTTAGCAGTACAAAACTATCTCGAACCCGATTATCAATCAATTTGGGAGAATGCCGCCAGATTGTATTTTGAATTGCGTCGTCAAGGAATTACGATTCGGAGTAATATCGATTGCGCGATTGCTATTATTGCCCTGGAAAACAATTCAATTCTCTATCATTATGACCGAGACTTTGAAGCGATCGCCCGTCATACGGCATTGAAGCAAAAGAAAGTTAATCTCAATTAATTTGAGTTGGTGCTACTTGAAATATAGGCCAAGTTGGGCATTGGTCAACAGTACCCGGCGCTAAAAGCACCCCGCTTGCGTTGACTTCGTCAACATTCAATTTCAACTAACAACTAATACATTAAGAAAAAGCCAATCTGGATGGGCAAAATATGATAAAATTTTAGATAAATACTGGTAATATGGTGTCTAAAAGCTAGTTTTGCAGTTTTACACTAAGCAATCGGGATTTTAATTTAATTATTTTGGTTACTAACCCAGGATATTTGAGGCGTTCCCAAGGTTCTTGGGAAATTAAGGCTATACCTTTTGCTTATAAACAAAAGTTGGGTTTTTTCCTGTCAAGCTATAATAATGAACTCAGTAGCAATCAGCTAAGACAAAGTTAACAAAATATTAACGACTATTGTAATTAAGAAAGGAGGATGATTTTTAATGACCCAAGTGGTTGTTGGACAAAACGAAAACATAGA
>CAYXWE010000677.1:1254-2931 GCA_964468145.1 uncultured Pleurocapsa sp. | reverse complement strand
TTATATAGGTAATATTGCCATATAAATCTATTTCTATAATTGGCTGAGGACTCACTTCCGTTAAAGATATTTGATGAGAGTTGTCTATTTTTTCAACTCGACTATTACCACTCGATCTAGCAATTGGTTCGGCAATTGGTACAGAAATAGTCTCTTTATTAAGAACCTCACTTTGATTTCTAGAAATCTCGGAATTATTTAAGTAGTTACTCTGCAAACTCAAATTACGAATATCGGTAGTTATTTTGTACCTAGCTCGAGCATCCACACTAAACTGAATTACATCATTATCTTTCAACTCGTGAACTAAGGTCTTTTTTCCGTTAACATAAATTCCATTACGGCTGCGATTTCCCTGAAGGTCGCCATCTAAAACCCAATAGGAAAATTTATTAGTTTTAACATCTGTTCTTCTCAAAAGAGTAGCGTGATTGCGAGAAGTTTTTTGACAAGAAAGAACAATATCGTTGCTAGAATGACGACCAATGGAATAAGTGGCAGCATCTAGATTAATTTCCCTTTGAAAAGAAGGATCTTCTATTATTAATACGTGATGTACTCTATCTAGGCTATCCATTGCATTTTTTTTATTGTATTTCAAATTCATGTTTTTGGAGCATCACTCAAAATAACCACTTACATACAGTAATTCCCACAATCGGGCTATTAGATCGGGTTCAATATACATTTGTGATGCCGACTTGACATTATTCTCAATCCATCTAACAAATACTAGATAATTCTAATATCATTTCAAATTTATTAATATAATCGTTAAGCATATTGTTCCCGAAAGATAAAAGAAAGTATCAGTCAAAACAAATTATTTACTCCTTACAATCAATCGAAGATCCCGCGGGCAAGCAAAATAGTAGTATATTTGCAATTAGACGATCGTGACTCGAGGGAATAGGCTAGGATTGACGAATAATAAAGCAGTCGATGTTGGCAAGGGTTTGGAGTGCAGCGATCGCGGGTATTAATGCGATAAAAGTAGGCGTGGAAGTAGATGTATCTGGGGGACTTCCCAAGATTGTCATTGTTGGATTGCCCGATATGGCAGTTCAAGAATCGCGAGAAAGAGTCAAAGCAGCCCTCAAAAATGCCGATTTTGCTTTTCCAGCCCGCAAAATTGTAATTAATCTTACTCCCGCAGATCTACGCAAAGAAGGACCCTGTTTCGATCTGCCTATCAGTATTGGCATTTTGGCAGCTTCAGAACAAGTAGATCCGCAATTACTAGGAGATTATTTATTCTATGGAGAAGTTTCTTTAGACGGCACTTTACGATCGGTATCGGGGGTATTGCCGATTGCTGCTGCTGCCAGCAATATGGGAATTACAGGATTAATCGTGCCTAAGGCTAATGCTCAAGAAGCAGCAGTGGTCAAAGATATTAGTGTATACGGGTTTGATAATTTGCAGCAGGTAACGGAGTTTTTAAATCAACCCCATAAGCATCAGCCTGCAGTCATTGAAGATCCATTGAATGGGCAAGATTCTAACGAACTGTTTTTAAACCTCAAAGATGTCAAAGGACAAGTCCATGCCCGCAGAGCCTTAGAAATTGCAGCAGCAGGGGGGCATAATCTCATTCTTGTTGGCCCCCCTGGGAGTGGAAAAACTATGTTAGCCAAACGCCTTCCAGGTATTTTACCAAATCTTTCTTTTGCTGAA
>CAYXWE010000677.1:0-1154 GCA_964468145.1 uncultured Pleurocapsa sp. | reverse complement strand
TTTGCTGAAAGATCGAGGTCGCTTGATTACCAAAAGACCATTTCGCAGTCCCCATCATTCTGCTTCGGGACCATCGTTGGTAGGTGGAGGCACTTATCCTCGTCCAGGAGAGATATCTTTGGCTCACCACGGGATTTTATTTTTAGATGAACTAACAGAATTTAAACGCAACGTGTTGGAATATCTACGCCAGCCTCTAGAAGACGGACGAGTAACTATTTCTCGTACTCGTCAGTCAGTAGTTTTTCCCGCCCAATTTACTTTAGTAGCTAGTACCAATCCTTGCCCCTGCGGTTATTTTGGGGACTCCATTCAAAACTGTACTTGTTCTCCTCGGCAGAGAGAAAATTATTGGGCAAAGCTCTCAGGCCCCTTAATGGACAGAATCGATCTACAGGTGGCAGTCAATCGACTTAAACCCCAAGAGATGACAGGATCGTCTCTAGGAGAAGATTCGATTGCAATTAAAGCTAGAGTAATTGCTGCTCGCCAGATAGCTCAAAAGCGTTTTGAAACAGACAATAGAGTTAGCTGCAATGCTCAAATGCAGTCTGGTCACCTCAGAGAATTTTGTGTTCTAGATAATGCCAGTCGCCATTTATTAGAATCCGCCATTCGTAAATTAGGTTTATCAGCGCGGGCGATGGATCGAGTTTTGAAGGTAGCCCGTACTATTGCAGATCTTAATGGCGATCGCGATTTGCAGAGTCATCATTTAGCAGAAGCTATTCAGTATCGCACTATCGATCGAATGCAATAAGTTTTTGGCACTCAAATGTTTTTGCTTTATAGATAGTTCTCATACGAAATGGCTTTTTTAGTAATAAATACTAAAGTTACGCTTTACGATTTAGACAATATTTAATAATAAATATAACTTCATACTTTATTCAAAATTAAGTAGCAATCATAAAAAATATACATCAATTATACTTGCCATAACTCTAATTTTTTTCTAGTGTTCATTAACACGTTTACGAGCTATATATTTGATTTTAATCAAAGCTTTATGGAAAATATATATTTGATTTTAATATACTTTATAGCTTTTTTTTAATAGGTTCAATATTAAGAAATAGTTGATAAAAATATTTTTTAAAGAATTAGTTAAGTCGGCTAAATATTATTGTTATGATTCGATGCTTATTTTATGC
>CAYXWE010000676.1:0-2935 GCA_964468145.1 uncultured Pleurocapsa sp. | reverse complement strand
GAGAATTTGGCTCGCCCGTCAGGAGTATTAAACCTGCCGTCGGTATAGAGCCTTTTCGCTGCGGGCATTTCATCCTTACCCCGAAACAAATTAGAAAACAAACCTTTGGTTTCGGGATTGTTTAGATCTACGTTTCTTTCAGTATCGCAGGTCAAAGCAATGCTGTCTGGTTCGAGATCGTTCCCCGTATCTAAAGGACAGGGCCACTGAATTGAGCCTTGTTGGCGCAATCTACCATGGCTCAAACCGCTCACATCACAGGGGCGATTTTGAGTCAAACTGACAAACTCCCGATACACCTGGGCAGAATCGGCGAAATTAAACTCTTTAGTAAAACCAAGACGGCGACCGACTTCAGCGAATATTTCCCAATCTGGTCTGGCTTCCCCTGGTGCTTGGCGAAATTGAGGACAAAGAGTAACTACCCGTTCGGAATTTGTCATTGTGCCTGTTTTTTCGCCCCACTGGGCTGCGGGTAAAACGACGTGAGCAAAACTAGCTGTTTCTTGAGGATAGTAAGCATCTTGAACGATGGTAAAAGGCGATCGCAATAAAGCTTTTTTGGTTCTGACTAAATCGGGCATACTCACCGCAGGATTGGTAGCTGCGACCCAAAATACCCCCACATCTCCTGTTTCTAACCCCGTAATCATACTCCAAGCATCTCTACCTGGAATGGGGTTAATACTACCTGGAGGCAACTGCCAACCCCGTTCCAATTCTGCTCTGTGTTGAGGATTTTTAATTGCTCTATAGCCTGGAATAATATGAGATAGTCCCCCTGCTTCTCGACCTCCCATGGCGTTGGGTTGTCCTGTAAGGGAAAAAGGCCCAGCTCCTGGTTTGCCAATATTGCCCGTCATCAAATGTAGATTGATAATGGTACGGACTTTAGCCGTTCCCTCTGAGGATTGATTTACACCCATTGACCACAATGAAAGTACGTTGTCTGATTCTGCCCAATAGCGTGCTGCTTCTTCGAGTTGCTCGATCGCAATTTGGCAGCGACGAGCTACTAATTCTGGGGGATATTGTTGAATCACCTGAGCAAAATTACCAAACCCTTGAGTACATTCATCAATAAAGAGACTATCTATCTCTCCCCAATGTAATAGTAGATGGGCAATACCATTTAGCAGATCCATGTCTGTCCCTGGCTGAATTGCCAAATGTAAGTCTGCATCTTTGGCAGTTTTGGTAGCCCGTGGATCGACCACAATCATTTTTACCTTGCGATTTTTTTTGTGGTGCATTCGCAAGCGATTATAAACAATGGGGTGGCATTCTGCGGTATTCGTACCAATGAGAAAGGCACAGTCAGTTAATTCCAGGTCATCGTAGCAAGAGGGAGGCCCATCCGAACCAAAGCTTTGGATATATCCCGCTACCGCCGAAGACATACAGAGTCGAGAATTGGCATCAAAATTGTTGGTTCCCAAACAGCCTTTGAGGAGTTTTTGGGCAATATAATAGTCTTCGGTTTGAAACTGACCCGAACCATACATACAGATCCCGTCTGTACCTTGAGTATCTCGGACTTGTTGAATACGGGAGACAATACGATTTAATGCTTCATCCCAACTAACACGGCGAAATTCTTCATCCAAAGAATCTCGCATCATCGGGTATTTAAGACGATTTTTATCTAAAGATTCAGCAACTGTACCTCCTTTAACACATACTTTTCCTTTGCTAGAGGGGTGAGCGCGATCTCCTCTGACTAGCCATGCAGGTTTGCCTTGACTATCTCTATTAACCGCTTTTCCCGATTGGGCAGGGGGTAATACTTCTAAACCGCAGCCAACACCACAATAAGGACACAAGGTTTTGATTGATTCGCTCACTCTCTTTCTCTCCACTTGAGTATTTATTTGGTAAAAAGTTTTTTTATATTTTATTTCTTGCTTTTGGTTATACCGTTAACCCGTACTTAATCGTTGTTAATAATCATACCGACTTAAGCTTTTCTTTATATCAATTTAACAAGAAAAAGTGCTGGGAACATTACAATTAGACCCCAGCACAAATACAATGTAGACGAAAATTTGAAATTAAATACTTTCTGTCTCTAAAATTGTTGATGGATTAGATAGATCTTTTTCTTCATCGTGATGAGCTTCAGCAAACGAACCTTTAGGCTCTTTGAGTACGACAAAACATAAAGCAGCGACTACCAAGGCTGCGACACCCATGATTTGGAAAAAACGAGATGCCGTTGCTGCCAAAATCTCAGGAGAAGGATCTGCACCACCACCTAGCCAGCCAGGAAGCAAACTAAAGATATTGAGGTATAGTACCGCACCAACGTTGCCGTAAGCACCAACGTTACCAGCAACTTGTCCTGTCACGCGCTTTTTAACCAGAGGAACGATTGAGAAGGTCGAACCTTCACCAGCCTGTACGAAGAAAGAACAACACATAATCAAGGCAACCGCAGCGGGTAAAAACCAACTACTACTAACTTGGCTAAAGATTAAGTAACCGATACCCATACAACCTGTCAAAACACCCATAGTCAACTTGCGACTGCCCAGTTTGTCGGAAATTAATCCACCACCAGGGCGAGCAACTAAGTTCATAAAGGCATAGCTAGAGGCAATCATACCTGCTGCTGCTGCGGATAAACTAAATGTTCCTTCAAAGAAAGCAGGAAGCATGGATACTACTGCCAATTCAGAACCGAAGTTAACAATATATGTAAGCTCTAGGATAGCCACTTGAGAAAAGTTGTAACGATCTTCTGCAGGATAGCGTTTTTTTCCAGTCATCAAGTCTTTGTTTACTGCCCAACAGTTGAAAGCCTGGAATAAATATAAGCCCAACAAAACAAGCCAGATAATGTACATTGTTCCTGTGCCATAAAGCCCAAGCTTCATCAAACGCCATGCTACAAGCCCGAGAATTGCACTCAAAGGTACATTCATCAGCATCAAGA
>CAYXWE010000675.1:0-2935 GCA_964468145.1 uncultured Pleurocapsa sp. | reverse complement strand
TTTATAACCAAGGCAAAAATTATATTTATGGGACGTGCTAACAAAGTTGTTTTAGCTTATTCTGGTGGAGTGGATACCACTGTATGTATTCCTTACCTCAAAAATGAATGGGGAGTAAAAGAAGTAATCACCCTCGCTGCGGATTTGGGACAGGGAGATGAATTAGGGCCTATTCAAAAAAAAGCATTAAAGTGTGGTGCGGTAGAATCTTTGGTTGAAGATGCCACAGAAAGCTTTGTTGTAGACTATGCTTTTCCTGCTATTTGTGCAAACACTCTCTATGAAAATCGCTATCCCCTTTCTACTGCTTTAGCACGTCCTCTGATTGCTAAATTGTTAGTAGATGCTGCAGAAAAATATGGCGCGGATGCAGTAGCCCATGGCTGTACGGCTAAAGGTAACGACCAAGTGCGCTTCGACTTGGGAATTATGGCATTAAACCCCAATCTAAAAGTATTAGCACCCGCTAGAGAATGGGGAATGAGTCGCGAAGAAGCGATTTCTTATGGAGAACAGTTCGGTTTAGAGTTTCCTGTTAAAAAATCATCTCCCTTTAGTATAGATCGCAATTTACTCGGTCGCAGTATCGAAGCTGGCCCCTTAGAAGATCCTATGGTAGAGCCTCCCGAAGAGATCTTTGTCATGACTAAAGCGATCGCCGATACTCCCGATGAGCCTGAATATATTACCATCGGTTTTGAAAAAGGTTTGCCCGTAAACATCAATGGCGAAAAACTTTCTCCTGTCGCCCTGATTACTAAATTGAACGATCTGGCAGGTAAACACGGCATCGGACGCATTGATATGTTAGAAAACCGCGTTGTCGGCATCAAATCGCGGGAAATTTACGAAGCACCAGCCTTACTAGTATTAATTCAAGCCCATCGCGATCTCGAAAGTTTGACTCTTACGGGGGATGTGACTCAATACAAACGGGGTATCGAACAGTCTTATGGTGAATTGATTTACCGAGGCTTGTGGTACAGTCCCCTCAAGCTTGCTCTAGATGGTTTCATTCAGCAAACTCAAGAAAGAGTTACAGGAGAAGTCAGAATCAAGCTATTCAAAGGTAATGCGGTAATTGTTGGTCGTCAGTCGGATAATTCGATTTACGCTCCTGACTTATCTACCTATGGTGCAGAAGACGAATTCGACCACAAAGCAGCAGAAGGCTTTATCTATATCTGGGGTTTACCTACTAGAGTTTGGTCGCAAAAGACTAGAGGAATGTAATTTTAGGGCGGGCATAAACTTGCTGATGAAGCTTTATTGGCAAGTGTACTTGATTTGCCCGCCTTTATTAAAAAATTAAAGAATCAACTACAAAAGCTGCCAAGATAAATAACTGACTGCCAATACCGCTAATAAATAAAATCATAAACAAAGCCAGTCCAATTTGTGTTTTTCCTAGAGCCTTCATTTCAGGAATAAGTTCGCTAGCTACGTGATAACCATCTAGAGGAGGTATAGGAATCAAATTAAACAAGCAAAGAGCAAAATTAAAAATAGCAATTATCCGAAAAAATTCCAGACTAATTACTCTGTTCCAAGAAAAATATAGTGCCAAATTGATTATAACTACTGCTAACATTCCCAAGGCAATATTAGTCAAAGGGCCTGCAGCAGAAACTAAGATATTTCCCCATTTAGGATTGCGAAACTTGCCTGGGTTGACGGGCATTTGTCCCCAAGCCATACCAGCAAATAATAAGAAAAATATCGAATGTATTCCCATGTGAACCAAAGGATTCATCGTAATATGTCCTTTGATAACTGGAGTATCGTCGCCCTGAGAAATTGCAGCAATTCCATGTCCTAATTCGTGTAAAGAGATAGAAATCATCAATACAGCAACAACCCTAATATAAAATATGGGGTCTTTAAATAAGTATTCCAGAAACATAATAAGTAGTTTGGGTTATAATAAAAACGCTCAAAATAAATGTCAATTCGATAGCTATTGATTTTGCTCGATGGTCATCAAATTAAGCTTGAAAAATATGGCTTTTATTTAATTAAGTAGAGAGTATTATAAAACAATACGCCTATCAAAAGTGTAAGTAGATAATTATTTTTGGGTAAGAATATCCATATAACTTCTAATTCATTTATAAAAGTTATTACCAAGCAGAGATACGATCGCGATCGCAACGGTGAAATAGAAACAGTCAAATAATCTAAGGTTAGTTGTAGAGCAAAGTTATTATACCAGTGTTTCAGAGACAATGCTTTTCAGAGGTCACAGAAATTAGATAGCATAGAGACTACCTACCAACACAAACACAATCAAAGAAACAAAGAAAATAGTGACTCAAAACAATTTAGATTTTCTTGCCGAAACAGATCCAGCGATCGCCGAAATTATCGATCTAGAACTTAACCGCCAGCGATCGCATTTGGAATTGATTGCTAGTGAAAACTTTACTTCTCCTGCAGTTTTGGCTGCTCAAGGTTCGGTCTTAACCAATAAATACGCTGAAGGTTTACCAGGAAAACGTTACTATGGCGGTTGCGAATTTGTCGATCGCGCCGAACAATTAGCCATCGATCGCGCCCAAGAGTTATTTGGGGCCCAAATGGCGAACGTACAGCCTCATTCTGGGGCGCAAGCGAACTTTGCGGTATTCCTGACTCTATTAAAGCCTGGGGATACGATTATGGGTATGGATTTGTCTCACGGCGGACACCTAACCCATGGCTCACCTGTAAACGTTTCTGGAAAATGGTTCAATGTCGTTCAGTATGGCGTAAACCAAGATACCGAACAGCTAGATTTCGACCAAATTAGAGAAATAGCCCTCAAAGAACGTCCCAAACTTATTATTTGTGGTTATTCAGCCTATCCTCGTATTATAGATTTTACTAAATTTAGAGCCATTGCCGATGAAGTTGGTGCTTATTTATTAGCTGATATTGCCCATATTGCTGGTTTAGT
>CAYXWE010000674.1:0-2939 GCA_964468145.1 uncultured Pleurocapsa sp. | reverse complement strand
AGCTCGAAAGTAAATCAAACCAAAGTAGTAGAAGATGTGTTCTTTACGAGTTTATTAGAACAGTGTCGGGTAAACGAAAACGAACCTGACTGGTTAAAAAACATCCGCACAGAAGCCAAAGATAGATTATCTCGCCTTGCTATACCAACCCGTAAAGATGAAGACTGGCGTTTTATAGATTTAGCCGATCTAACCCAAACAAAATTTGCTACATCTACAGGGGTAAATAATTTTTTGCCCAAAGTAGAAACAAAAAACAGTCAGTTGGTATTTGTTAATGGAAAATATAACGCAGAACTTTCTGACATTTCTGCATTACCCGAAGGGATATATGTAGGTAATCTAGATTCCTTACCATCAGAATATAATGCAGAGCGATACTTTGCTCGACAACATGGCTTACAAGATGCCTTTAGCAGTTTAAATACTGCAGGTAATAACGATGTAGCGGTAATTTGGGCAAAGAAAAATACAGTAGTTGAAACTCCCATTCAATTAGTTTTTATCGCCGACGGGAAAACACAAGCTAGCTTTAGCCAACCCCGTACTTTAGTAGTAGCCGAGACTGGATCTAGTATTTCTTTAATTGAAGAATATAGTGGTGCGGGAGAATACTTTACCAACGCGGTTACAGAAGTTTGTGTTGGGGATAATGCCAGAGTCAATCACACTCGCCTGCAACAAGAGTCAGATGATAGCTACCATATTGGCAAAACTGCTGTATCCCAAGAACGAGACAGTCACTATACAATTAATGAAATTAACCTGGGTGCAAAACTGTTTCGTCACAATCCAGAAATATTACAACAGGGAGAACAAACCGAGACAAACCTAAACGGTTTAACTGTAGCAACAGCAAAGCAAACCTCAGATACCCATAGTATTATTGCTCTAACCAAACCCTACGGCACTACCAATCAACTGCATAAATGTATTATCAGCGATCGCGCTCATACTGTCTTTAATGGTAAAGTATTTGTCCCCCAAGCTGCCCAAATGACAGATGCGACTCAATTGAATCGCAACCTCATGCTTTCTCCCAAAGCCAGGGTAGATACCAAACCAGAATTACAAATTACTGCTGACAACGTTAAATGCGCTCATGGTGCAACAGTAAGCCAACTAGAAGCAGACGAAATTTTTTACCTCCGCAGTCGTGGTTTAACTCAAGCAGATGCCAATCAACTACTAATTGATGCTTTTGCAGCGGAAATAGTCGATCGCATTCCTCTAGAATCCCTAAAAGATCGAATTACCCAGACTATCAAGCAAAAAATTCAATGAATAATAGCTAAAGACTAATTCCCTCCCAACATAGTCTATTAACCACATAACCACAAGAAATGACTTTAATCCAATCACCAACATTAGGCGATCGCATCAGAGGCGATTTTCCAATCTTGCATCAAGAAGTTAATGGTAATCCTTTAATTTACTTTGATAGTGCTGCTAGCTCCCAAAAGCCCCAGGCTGTTTTAGATGCCCTGCAACACTACTATCAACAAGATAACGCTAACGTACACCGTGGCGCCCATACCCTCAGTGGTAGAGCAACAGATGCCTATGAGGGTGCAAGGGATAAAGTCGCTAAGTTTATTAATGCCTATTCTCGCGATGAAATTGTGTACACTCGCAATGCCAGCGAAGCTATTAACCTGGTAGCCTATAGTTGGGGTTTAGCTAACCTCCAGCCAGGGGATGAAATTATCCTTTCGGTAATGGAACATCATAGTAATATTGTTCCTTGGCAGCTAATCGCCCAAAAAACTGGGGCGGTAATAAAGTATGTAGAGTTAACGCCTACCGAAGAGTTCGATTTTGAGCAATACAAGTCTTTACTATCGGATCGAACCAAACTAGTATCGATTGTTCATGTTTCCAATACCCTGGGCGTAATTAATCCTGTGGCAGAAATTACCCAAGAAGCTCATAAACACGGCGCAAAAGTCTTAATAGATGCCTGTCAGAGTGTACCCCATATGCCAATTGATGTTCGAGCAATTAATTGTGATTGGTTAGTAGCATCGGGACATAAAATGTGCGCTACTACAGGTATTGGTTTTCTCTATGGTAAAAAACAAATTTTACTAGATATGCCTCCATTTATGGGTGGCGGAGAAATGATCGATGAAGTATTTTTAGATCGTTCTACCTATGGCGAGTTGCCCCATAAATTTGAAGCGGGAACACCTGCAATTGGTGAAGCGATCGCCCTTGGCGCAGCAGTAGACTATCTTAGTAAGATTGGCATGGATAATATTCACGCCTACGAAGAAGAACTAACCGCTTATTTATTTAAGAAGTTAGAAACCATTCCCAATCTAAGAATCTACGGTAAAAAACCTACTCCCGACGGTAAAGGTAGAGCAGCATTAGCAGCTTTTAACGTCGAAGGAATCCACGCCAGCGATTTAGCTACCCTACTAGATCATGACGGTATTGCTATTCGCTCTGGACATCATTGTACCCAACCATTGCACCGTATCTTTAATGCTTCGGGTAGTGCTAGGGCTAGCTTGTATTTCTACAATACCCGCCAAGAAATTGATGCTTTTGTAACTGCGTTGAAGAGTACTATTGATTTCTTTCAAAGTATGAACGAATAATAAACAATAGTATTTTTTCATAAAATACCCAAAGGTTAAGATTGTAAAAAAGCAACTTTCAACAAAAATCGCTCATCATCAAGATATGTGTTGTGGTAAACCCTATCGTAATAGTTCTTGGAGATCGTTAGGCGATTTTGACTGGGGTGCAAGTAGTCTTATATTTCCTTTACTACAGCCTGTAACCAATATCTGGCTTTTAGGGCTAAATGCAACTGTTTGGATTGTTTCTTCGAGATTTAGATTTAAGATCGATTTACCCGTAGTTAATGTCCATAATTTTAACCTTTTAGCCAGGGAAGTCCCGCGTCTGTAATTATTTGCGTAGAGATA
>CAYXWE010000673.1:0-2941 GCA_964468145.1 uncultured Pleurocapsa sp. | reverse complement strand
AAAACATTGACTCAATTCCAGGAATAGAACCAATAACAGACAAAGCAGCTTCTGCTTATACTGGAGGCTATAGAGTAGAAATTGAACTAAATAACAGCGGTAATTATGTTCAAATGAAGCCTGAGCTATGGAAGATTAATCCTTCCCGTCCTGTTTTTAGCAGTATTGATGCTGTCTACAATACTAGAACAGGTAAAGCTACTATAACAAAATTTGTAGTTCGAGAATCAAGACAAGAACGAACAGGATCAAGACGAATAGCTAATAGGAGTTACATAGTGAGAGCTAAAAATGATTCAAAAAGCGAACTTTTCAGAGTGAAGGCTGGAGAAGAAACGAACATTGGGTTTAAAGCTAGTACGATATTTGTAGATCTTGTTTAGTAGCTTTTTTATGGGGGGCGACAAAGGGTACTCAAGCCCTTGTTCTAAATGAATTAGAGCAAGCTGATCTTTTTGAAGATTAGATGTTTTGAAAGGGCTAATTGAGCAAGTATTGCGATCGCGATACTTAGAAACCTTATCAATTGTCCATTGATAAAACTACAAGCTATCTTAAAGATAGACAAAGCGATTCACTCCCCGCGACATAAATGATTCCAATTAACGATGAAAATCCTAGCCCTAGCACGCCAATTGTAGTTTATGCCCTAATTGCCATCAATGTGGTTGTATTTCTTCACGAAATGACTCTAGGAGCGGGGTTGACCGATTTTTTTCGGCTTTATGCCGTAATCCCCCAAGAATTAAGCGCGAGTTTAAATGGAGTTGCCACAAACCAACCAGTACCAGAAATTCTGACTTTGATAACTTCGCAATTTCTTCACGGTGGCTGGATGCACATTGGCGGGAATATGCTATTTTTGTGGACTTTTGGCGATAATATCGAACACGATTTGGGTCATGTTAAATTCTTGATATTTTATTTAATTTGCGGAATTTTGGCTGGTTTAACCCATTGGTTTTTTGGAATGCAGTCTGGCGTGCCAACTGTAGGGGCGAGTGGCGCGATCGCGGGAGTGATGGGAGCATATATTATTAAATATCCTAGAGCCAAAATCGTTACTCTCCTGCCTTTATTTATTATTTGGACTACAGTACGCATCCCTGCAGTATATTTCTTAGGCTTTTGGTTTGTTCAACAGGCATTTAGTAGCGTTGCTTCTTTGGGAATGCCCGAAGCAGGGGGCGTAGCTTACTGGGCGCACGCGGGGGGCTTTGTCTTCGGAGCAATTTTAGCACCAATAATGGGTTTACTGAGCGATCGCTATTGATTTACTCGCAATGAGACAAATAAATAACCAATAACCAATAACTTCAAATACCATATAGCTTCCAAGTAAACTCAAGTTAATCTAAGTTTAATGAAAAAAAGCTGGTTAGCATTTAGAAAAGTTATTTCAACCAGGCAGCTACTATACATTATGCTTTTTATTGAGAGTCTGGCTGTTACTTTAGCAATAGGTCTTGCCTTGATTTCTCAACAGCCTTCCCACACTCATTTTAACGAGAAAGGCTTTATTACTACTTTATCTTGCTTGCAGTTAGCCATAGCTGGAGTGTTATCCCTCACAATTCATACAACAGTTAAGTATTCATCCAACCCTAAGTTAGCCAAAAGTTCTTTATTATGGTTAATTATCGGTTTGGGACTGCTATTTTTAGCCTTAGACGATCGCCTGGAAATTCACGAACAAATAGATTTTTTGCTACACGATCTGTTTGCTATTGAAGAAACCAATCTTACTGACTTGATAGATGACTTAATAGTTGGACTGTACCTATTAATATTTTTTGGCTGTATTTTTTGGCAACGAAAAATAATTGCTCTTTTCAAACCCTCATACAAATGGTTTTTCATGGGATTTGGTTTAACTCTGGTAATGATCCTATTAGATGTAATTAGTAATAACAATTTGTTCACCTCTGGATTTATCGATCCAGATCGGGATGTAATGTTTCGAGAGTGGTTGAGCGCGATCGAAGATTCGGCAAAAATCTTTGCAGAAGGTATGTTTATTGTGGGAATTTATCGGTGTCAACGCATAGTCGATTTATTGAATCTATGACGTTTTGTTGCAATTTGGCAGGATTTTAAAAACTAGATCGGCTAAAATTACCAAAATAAGCCTAGGGCGGATGTTCCACTCCCGTCAAGTAGAAAAAATCAACAAAACATGAACTCGCAACTCCCTTTAGGTTCGGTCATACAAGGTTCTTTAACCAAAGGTTTGGAAATAAGATTGCACCCCGACGTATCTGTCGAAGATATGCGAGTTGGCAAGTTTTTGGTGGTGCAGGGAATAAGATCTCGTTTCTTTTGTTTATTGACTGATGTCTCTCTAGGCTGTTCGAGCGATCGCATTATTGCCAATCCCCCACCTATTGAAGACACTTTTTTACGGGATGTCTTAGCTGGAAGTGGAACTTATGGTACTGTCGCTCTATCTCCCATGTTGATGTTTACCCCCACTGCCACCAACAGCGACTTTTCTAGTTTACCCATAGATCCAGATCGAGATACTAATACCAGTTTGGGATCGATGGAGGCGAATACTAGCGCGGATCTTGAATTACTCCCCGTAAAAACTATTCCCGCCCACTTCAGTCAAGTTTACGAAGCCACCGAACATGATTTCCGTAGCGTCTTTGGCTGGGAAGACGATCCCTTTCGGCGTAATTTTTCTATTGGCGAACCTCTAGATATGAGCGTTCCTGTCTGTATCGATCTCGATCGCTTTGTCGAACGTAGTAACGGTATTTTTGGTAAATCTGGTACGGGAAAATCTTTTTTAACTCGCTTATTATTATCTGGAGTTATTCGCAAGGATGCAGCAGTCAATCTGATGTTTGATATGCACTCCGAGTATGGTTGGGAAGCAATGAAAGAAGGCAAGCAAGTAAGCACCGTCAAAGGCTTGCGTCAGCTTTTCCCTGGCAAG
>CAYXWE010000672.1:0-2942 GCA_964468145.1 uncultured Pleurocapsa sp. | reverse complement strand
TTTATTTTCTCAAATTTCATTTAAAATATACAAATAATTTTGCCTACCTACTTATACATTCAAATCATTCACTTTGCCCCCCCAGCCCCCCCAAACTTGTAGGGCTGTTTCATTCTCAAGATTAAAGTTGCGATCGCGATTAGGTTGTTTTTTCGTGTTCTAGATTAGTGTCAGCTTAATAGTGGGATAGGTTCTTATACTTTTCAGACGACCTCTTAGAAGGATTATACAAGTGTTAATAAAAGTTGCATTTAGTTATGTTTTACAATGATAACTTTAAGTTGATTAACAATAGTTATTCGCTTCCAGTTTTTTTTCCCATTTGATTTTTAGCAATGCCAAAATAGGAAAGATTAAACAATCGTGAAATTCTTAGTTGTTCGCGAAGTTCGGCTACTGCTACTTTGGCATTAGTGCTAAACTCCGCTGCAAAAATAGTCTTTTAATTGACTAGAAAGCAATCAGCAAAGTTGAACGCGATTTTGGTGTGAGTGAGGATGGTCGAAAGTGTCTAAATTGTGGAGAACGCTCAATCGAGCGATGCGAGTTTCTTGTGCGTATTTATTGTTATTTTCTACAGCGGAAGTTGTGGCTTTGGAAAAGACGATAAATTTAGATTGGCAAAATGAAGATACACTAAAAAAATTAGATCGTCAAGAAAATTTGATAGATAGTTTCAGCGATCGCATTAATAATAATTCTATATTGCTAGTTCAGGTCGATCGCATCGATAGGTTCAAAGACATCGAACCGACAGATTGGTCTTACGAAGCTTTGAGGGGACTAATCGATCGCTATGGTTGCATTAGTGGATTTGCAGACAATACTTTTCGGGGGGAACAAACTGTTTCTCGTGCAGAGTTTGTAGCGGGATTAAATAGTTGTTTAAATGAAGTCGAAAATTTATTGAGTAATTCTGATGAAATGTCTCAAGCAGATGTGGAAACTGTATTGCGTTTGATGCAGGAATTTCAATCAGATTTGGCAATGCTTAGGGGACAAACAGACGGCGTGGAAGCAAGGTTAGGAGATCTCGAAGCAACTCAGTTTTCTACTACAACCAAACTTAAAGGGGAAGCAGTTTTTGGCATCAATGATGTTTTATCTAACGATCGAGAGACTAGTAGTACTTTTGGCAGTAGATTAAGAATAGATCTCGAAACTAGCTTTAGCGGTCAAGATTTACTATTTACTAGATTGTCTCGTAATAATTTTTCAGGCTTTACCGAACAAGTAGATACTGTTCAGGGAGATCTATCTTTCGCCGACTCGGATACAGATGAGTTTGAGCTAGAAGAATTGCGCTATGGCTTTGGGGTAACCGATAGCCTGGGCTTGATTATCGGTGCGACAGGAGTCGATGCCGACGATATTGCCCCTAGTATTAATATTTTGGATGGCGATGGGGGTTCGGGATCTATTTCAACTTTTGGCACTGGCAACCCCATTTATAATCCTCCTGGAGATGCAGGGGTAGGAGTAATACATCGTCCCATCGATCGCCTGAAAATTAGCGCGGGTTATTTAGCTTCTCCTGCTAATGAATCAAATCCTGGTAGTGGTTTGTTTAATGGCCCGTACAGTGCCTTGGGTCAAATTGCAATCGAGCCTGTCGATCGTCTCAGTTTGGCTGCTACATACATCCATAGTTACAATCAAAGCGATTCGGAAACTGGGACAAATCGAGCTAATCTACAGGCAGAAACCGAGGAGATATTTGGCGAAGCAACACCTACTGTCAGTCATTCTTATGGCTTAGAATTATCCTGGGCAATTAGCGATCGCATTGTCATTGGTGGTTGGGGTGGCTTGAGCAAAGTTAGCAATCTTAATACTCTCAATAATCAAATAGATCGGGGGACTTTAGATCTCTGGAATTGGGCAGCAACTTTAGCTTTTCCCGATCTTGGTAAGGAAGGTAGTATGGCGGGAATTGTGGTAGGAAGCGAACCTACTGCTACTAATTCTAGTATTGAAAACTTGAAGGCAGATGGCGACCGCTCTTTGCATTTGGAAGCTTTTTATCAATATCAAATCAGCGATAATATTGCCATTACTCCTGGGGTAATTTGGATTACCGAACCCGATAGTAATATTCAAAATTCTGATGATTTAGTTGTGGGGACGCTTCGGACTACTTTTAGTTTTTAATTAATTATTGACGGTTAATCGGCAATTTATTTAGCTTTTAATAATTTTTGCCCCTTCTACTTCGCCAAATTCTTTGAAAATGCGATCGATCCAAGCTTGAGTTTTGGCTTTTGCCATCCGTTGTTTGGTAGTATGTTTGGCGACCACTCCTTCAAAAGTAATGCCTTCAATTAATCCTTGGCGTACTGCTTCGGCATACTCTTCATTCCATTCAACTTGTCCTAAATAGGCTGGTAGAGGAAGCTGAGAAAAAAGATCTAAAAATTCTGAGGGATTTAAAAAACCTCTGGTATTGGGAGCAAGATCGATTAAAGTTACTTTTTGTCTTTCATTAAGATCGTGTCTTCCTGCAAAGCTATTGTCTCCATGAAATTCACAGAAAGCATCTAAGCGTTTCCATCCTTGTTGTTGTGCGATCGCAGCAATTTTATCGGCATAAATATTGGCAAAATATTCATAACCATTTTTATAGAGTTTGTGGTCTAGTGGCAGGCTACGAGTTCGAGTAGCATATTCATACCAACCCTGACGAATATCCCAGCTAAAACGTAAGTTTGAACCATCTAATTTATCAAATACATAGGCTGGGAAAGGTTTCCTCGATTGTCTAATTGACGGATAATGTTTCATTGAGAACTGGCTTTTTTAAAATTTGACTATTTTGTAATTCTTGAATTTGGCGATCGCTCGACATTTGACGACAGTTGAGTTCTACTTCAGGAAACTTCTCACAAAATCAGTAACTAAACGGAGTGCTTTAGTATGTCAAATAAATTAGATCGAGTTGCCAT
>CAYXWE010000671.1:0-2944 GCA_964468145.1 uncultured Pleurocapsa sp. | reverse complement strand
GTTCTACGACTAGCTGTAGCCATAATTAAACTCCTTAATTCAAATAATTTTTCCAACTCTCGCGCTGATAAGCGCATCAATAAATAAGCGCGATCGCCTATTGGAATAAAAAGTAGATTATTGAGTAAAGAAGCAATAGCAAAGATAATTTTTTTCTTAACTTAAAAGCGAATTGAAAATTTTATCGAAATGGGTAAAACATATCGTTATTTTTGGGAATAGCAGCTACAAACGTACCTTGGTAGATTAGAAAAAATACTTATTAATATTATTGCTTTTACAATGCACATCAAACATTGGTTAAATTCAATTAAGCAAAACTCTGGAGTTACAGCCGTTAAGTTAAATCCAGTTGACAATGACACTTTGTTTCGCTACTTCAACGAATTTGCCAACAGCTCAAAAATTCCAGCTTATTATTGGAATTTAGGGTACGAATGTTTTCAAAAAATCAATATAGACGAACAAAAAAATATAATTAAATTAACATCGAATTTAGAAATAGAAATAGATAAAACAGCAGAGACAAATTACATACTCAAATTTCTTCTTCGCTCCGATCGCCTGACTAAAGGTATATATATCCTAGACAATTTATGTAATTTTGAAGAATTAAAGCCAGAGGTTGTTAGAGAAAGAGAGGCTTTAATAGCTAATTTGAATCGGAAGTATGCGATCGCAGGTAGCTCTGTTTACATCGTGTTGCTCGGAGAATATCTTCAATTTAGTAGCAGGCTTGCTGCTTCTATTCCAATTTTCAATGTTCCCTTACCCAACCGCGTTGAAGTAGAAACTCTAGCAAGAACTTTCTTTAGTAAACAAGGAGCGACAAAGAAGCTCGATTGGAACAAGTTGGTAACGGCTTTACAAGGTATACCGTGTGGAGAGATCGAGTTGATATTGCAAAAGCATTCTGATAACGATGCAGACGTTCTGGTAGACAAAATTTTAGAACATAAAATAAGTCGCTGGCGGGGAATAGGATTGGAGTTTTTTGCCGAACCCGATGTTAAAAGTGCAGGAGGTAACGATCTTCTTCAAAAATATCTCCATGAGGTAGTAATCAAACTCAACGAGTCTGGAGCGAAGCAATATAATCTCAGACCGCCAAAAGGAATGCTGTTGATGGGTCCTCCTGGAACGGGAAAAAGTCTTATAGCCAAACTTGCCGCTAAAGCATTGGGCTACCCGTTGCTGGGACTATCTTGGGGTAATGTCTTGGGAGCGGATAATCCCGATCGGGCATTAGCTCAAATACTAGAGGTAGCTGATTGTTTGAATAACTGCGTAATCTTAGCCGATGATTTTGATAAGGGTTTTACTGGCTGGTCGGAAGGAGGAGCGAGCCGTCGATTATCTCAGCGATTGTTGACCTGGATGCAGGAACACACTAGTAATGCCTTAATGATTGCCACAGTCAACCGCATCCAATTACTGCCATCTGAGATTAAGCGCAGGTTTGATGATGGGGGAATTTGGTTTGTCGATTTACCTCACAGGGGAGCGATTAGAGATATTTTCTTAATTCATCTGGCTAAATATTTTCCCTCTCAGTTTGCCGACGGACAAGACCCCTGGTCAGAGCGAGATTGGTATCGTTTGCTCAGGGGATATCAGGGTTCAACTCCAGTAGAAATAGCAAACGCGGTAACTCGATGCGCTGAGGAGTTTTACTGTAACTTGAGCGATAAGGAGAGAAGAGAAGCAAATGTTATTTCGATAGTTACTATTGAAAATTTACTGGCTCAACTTTCTCAGTTTAAAAAAGCTTCAATTCGCGATGCTGAAGATTTACAGGCGATTCGCAATAAAGCTTACTATGCTCGTCCTGCTGCTTCGGAAGATGAGAGCGAGTATGCAGTAGTTCGGCAGGAATTGTTTGATTATCAAGGGCATCATTTAGAAGCTGGATAATCGCGATCGCACATGATAGGGTAAGCCAGCGCAAGTCTAGTAATTCCAATGATTGAGAGAGATAAATTGATTTTGGAGAGGGATTTGAGCAACTTCTAAATTAACGATCGCTTTGACGATATCTTGACGACTCATTTTTTTGAGTGGGTTTGCTTCTTGATATACAGCAAAAATCCCTGGATGATTGGGATTTGCTTCGTGAAGTGCCTTAAAATCACGACAATTACGAGTCAACACAATTCGGTCATTTTGAGTAGCATACTCTAGAACAATATTGTCTGGTTGACCCATTAAGTTTGCCTCATTGACCGTGAGAACATCATGATTTGCTTTTCGGAGTGTCTTAACTAAAGCTAGAGACTGAGAATCCTCATCAATGAGTAATTTTAGGCTCAAGTACAACCCCTCTCTCTTCTAAGTAACGACGCTCTTCTTCTGCTTCAGATTTCAACAGTTCTCGATTATTTTCACAATATTCAATTGCTTCTTTAATTGCTTCTGTAGGTAAATTCCAATTTTCTGCTGTTTCGTCAAGGGTGTCTTCATTGACAATCATATCCGACCACACGGTAAAAGCAGTTAGTTTTCTTTCTTTAAAATATAGCTGTTTGCGCCATGATGAGGAACGTGGCTCTAAATATTGCCATTGGGTTTTTGAAGTGTTATTCGCCATGTTAATTGTTATCTCGTGCAGATTGTAGTTTCTCAGCGATCGCTTGCCTAACAAATTCTTGCCAGTTATCTTTAGTTTCTAACTCTTTCTTCATTGAAGCAGGCACTCTGATTTGCAATCTTTCTCTCAATGGTTCATCGCGATCGGTTGTAAAACAATATTTTTTTAAATCTGGATTTCCCCCTGGACGACCGCTGGTTTTTGTTCCTGGCATAGTGAGCTTTAAAATAGTTGGCATGACTTCATTATAGCAGGTAGCCATACTAACAAGTTAGGTTTTAGAATCAATTCTTGCGTGGATGTAGGCGGAAATAGAAGGTTCGTGCAACGAAGTGCAGCCTCGAAAATTTTGTGATT
>CAYXWE010000670.1:0-2952 GCA_964468145.1 uncultured Pleurocapsa sp. | reverse complement strand
TAGATATTTTAATGAAAGATCGCTAGTTTGTTGTACGCATTTGTAAAGATTTTCTGGGGCTACTACACGTATTGCATTTAACTCTGGAGTATTTCCCCGACTCGGTTCGAGAGCATCAGCAATAAAAACTACGCAGCTTAGTTTACTCATTCCTGGCGTACCCAAGGTATGATTGGCGATCGCATCGAGTATTTTGGTATCTTTTATGCCAAATTCTTGCTTTGCCACTACCGCACCAATGTCAGCATGGAGTAGATGAGGCGAACTAAGACAGATTTCATCGACGGTTATCTTGGCTTTTTTGGCGATTTTGAGCAGTTTTTGGGGAGGAAAGAATTTCGCTAAATCGTGCATCAGTCCTGCCTTTGCTGCTTTCTTTTCGTTTAAGTTATGGCAACGAGCCAAATCGATGCAGGTTTGTTCTACACCTAAAATGTGCTGCAAGCGACGTTCGTTGACATTTTCTTTTAACCAAGAGATGACCCTATCGCGCATGAATATTTGCGTAGTTTAGTAGTGATAAACAATCATTTTTTTTTGCTTCCTTGCTTTTGGCCTCAGGCTTCAAGCTTTAATTTTTATTTATTATTTAATTTATTATTTATCTGAATATTATTATAGCCCAAACATCCAATAGTAATATCAATCAAACGATCGATGTTACTAATTTAATTATTAAATTCCATAAAGCATAATAATGAGGGCGGGAGTAATCAAACCGACGATTGCGCTTAGGGGCGTACCCAGACGAAGGAAATCAACGAAACGGTATCCACCAGGGCCATAAATCATGGTATTTGTTTGATAGGCGATGGGAGTCATAAAACTATTGGAAGCAGCAAAGGTAACCGCAAACATGATGGCAAAGGGATTGAGGTCGAGAGTTTGAGCTACCTGCACCCCGATAGGAATCATTAGTAGTACTGCTGCATTGTTGGATAAGATTGAGGTCAGGATCGTGGTGATGAAATAAAAGAATAATAAGATCCAGTAGCCCGATAAACTACTACCAACAGCTAAAATTGGTTTGGCTAAGTATTCCGTCGCGCCAGAGTTTTCCATTGCTGTCCCCAAGGGAATTAATCCTGCCAAGAGAAAGATTACATCCCAGCGTACTGCGCCGTATATTTCTCCTGGTTTGAGACAGCCAGTTAAGACCATAACCACGACTCCAGCCAAGGCACTGACTAGGATAGGGGTTAAGTTCAAGGCTGCTGCTGCGACGACTCCGATACAAATAGCGATCGCCATTCTGGCCTTATCTATTCTGAGGTTTTCGACATCTTTTTGTTCTAAAACTAATAATTCCCTCGATGTTTGCAAACCCAAAAAGCTTTGTTTTGGTCCTTGGACTAATAATAAATCCCCAAAGCGCAGGGGGACTTTTCCCAGTCTTTCCCGCAATACTTCCTGTCCGCGACGAATAGCCAAGACGGTGGCATTACGGCGTTGGCGAAAGCGCAGATCTTTGAGAGTAGCCCCAATAAAGCGAGAGTTGGATAATATTAATACTTCGCCGATTTTTTCTTCGCCAGTATTTAATTCAGTTTCTAATTGTTCTTGGTTAAATTTTACAGCGGGTAGAATTTCGATGGCTCTTTCTGCTTTGAGTTGTATTAAAACATCTTTGCTACCCCTAACGAGTAAAATATCCCCTGACTTAATTCTTTTATCCGCAATCGGTTGGGGGAAGTGGACTCCATTGGTAATAATTTCTAATACATCCACATCAAATTTACGCTGAATTTCACTTTCTCGTAAAGTTTGTCCGATCAAACTAGAATCGCGGGCTACTACGACTTCGGTAACGTAGTCTTTAATTTCATAATCTTCGCTGAGACTGCCAGTTTTAGGGCTGCGTAAAATACGCGGTGCTGCGATCGCAATATACAATAAACCGAGGGCGAAAATAATTAGACCCAATTGAGTAAACTGAAATAGCTTGAATTCTCCCAGTCCTAATTTTGCCGAGAGACTGCTGGCTAAGATATTAGTCGAAGTTCCAATTAAAGTAAGCGTCCCCCCCAGTATGGAAGCAAAAGAGAGGGGCATTAATAGTTTGGAGCTAGAAACTCCTCGTTTTTTGGCAAAATCTTCGATAATCGGGATAAATATTGCTACTACTGCAGTATTATTAATAAAAGCACTAATCGATCCGACAATTGCACCCATAACCATAATTTGCCCGAAAGTATTGTTGCCACTCCATTGCAGTAACAAGTCCCTCACTATCTGAATTGCCCCAGTCTTGGCGACTCCCGCACTGAGGATAAACATTGCCATGACAGTGATGGTGGCAGTATTGCCAAAGCCAGCAATGCCTTCTTCTGGAGTGACTAAACCCAAAAGCATTAAGGCGATCGCAACCATGATGGCGGTCAAGTCTACAGGAAACCATTCAAAAATAAAAGCAATTAAAGCGATCGTCAGTACGCTAAGAGTCAGGATGATTTCCATAATTATTTACTAATTAGCTCGCATTCTGCAGTGTACGCTATTGACTTTTTTTTTGGTTTCAAGATTTTACGCTATTTATTTCTGAAAGTTACAGCTAGCGAGCAAAACAACGTTTGATAATAATTGTATTTAGCTGTTTTAAAAGAAGACTCAGCAAACACATAATCGCGAAATAAAGTATAAAACCGATAACGATAGGTATTCTAAATAAAAAGAAATCGAAATTCAACTTGCTTGATTAAAGAGCATAATAATATTATGAGCATATTATGCTCTATGATATTTATCATATTACATTAAATAAAAATTGGGGCTTTTCAAAGGCTTTTGTGTACCACCTGACGTTACAAGAACTTTATGTACCGATTTTAATCATGGTTTACGTTCATGAATTTTCGAAAAATAAAATGATTTTGATTTTGAAAAAGAGCAATGCTCAATACATCCTGTAATCATTTTATCTAAAAATGATATGACTTTTGATGATTAAAACAT
>CAYXWE010000669.1:0-2954 GCA_964468145.1 uncultured Pleurocapsa sp. | reverse complement strand
GAGGACAGTAACATGAGTCAATCTGTTAAATTTTGGGACAAAATTGCCGATAAATATTCCAAACAACCTATTGCTGACGAAGCAGCTTATCAAAAGAAATTGAAAGTCACTCAAGGATACTTTAAACCAGATTGGTCGGTATTAGAGTTTGGCTGCGGTACGGGAGGAACAGCGATTATTCACGCACCTTTTGTAAAACATATTCGGGCGATCGATATTTCGTCGGCAATGATTAAAATTGCTAAAGACAAGGCCGAAGCAAAAGGAATTGATAACGTCACTTTTGAACAATTAACTATTGAAGAATTAGAGGTAGAAGATTACACCTATGACGCGGTATTAGGATTGAGTATTTTGCATTTACTAGAGGACAAGGAAAATGCGATCGCTAAAGTTTATCAGATACTAAAACCAGGAGGTATTTTTGTTACCAGCACTACTTGCATGGGAGATGCTTATAGTTGGTTTAAATTTATCGCACCAATTGGCAAAGCGTTAGGCTTCTTTCCTTTAGTCAAAATATTTACCGCACAGCAATTAATTGACAGTCTGACTGATGGCGGTTTTGCGATCGATTATCAATGGCAACCCAGTAAAGACAAGGCAATATTTATCGTGGCAAAGAAATCTGAGGTTGATTAATCCCGATCGCGAAACTTCCAATAAGTCTTGCAGGGAATCAGTAGAATTTTTGAGGTTTAGTACTTTGCCAATATCTTGGTACAGCATAGCTATTAATAGTTTGCTCGACTTCTTTCAGTATATGTCAATTGTCTAAAATAAAACGACATTTTGGGAAAACAGGGAATGGGTAAGTAGAGACTTGCTATAAAGCGTCTTTAGGCGACAGATAGTGCTGCTTGGCAGATTTGTTCGACGTGACGAATATCCGTACCGCAGCAGCCACCGAGAATGTTTAAGTTGGGTAGGAGGGCTTTTAGTTTTTGGTGTTGAATGCCCAATTCTATGGGGTTGCCATCATCTAGGGTTTCGGCTTCGTCCAATTCGGCGTGACTTTTAATTGAAGCATTGGCGCGAATCATTTTAATTCTGCTTGTCCAATCTCCACCTTGTTGCAAGACGCGAGCAAAATGCAGAGGATGGGCGCAGTTAATTCCGTAAATTAAATGAGAAGTAGTTACCAAATAAAAAAAGCTCAAAGTTTGACTTTGAACTTTTAAGAGGATGCTCGATCGCGATTAATTATCGTCTTTGTAAAATTGCTTTCATTACAGCTTTAGATCTAGCAATTTCTTCGGCTGAAGGGGCAGTTTGTTGCCAACTTGGACGCTGGTTCAAATTATTAATCCACTTGGTTAGCTTGGGATATGGTTCCAAACTAATACCCAGATTGGGAATAGCTGCAACGGCTGTTCCCGCCACAATGTCAGCATATGTCATTTGTCCGCCAAGAAAATAGGGTCGATTTGGTTCTAAATTATCTTCAAAATACTGTAAAACTGTAGCCATACTTTGTTTAGCGCGAGCGATTTTCTCTGCTTCGACTGGCACATCCAACATTTCTTTCATCAATATAATTGAAGCTGGTGGAAGTTCATTAACTGTAACCAATTCAATAGTACGAACTTTAGCGATTTCTTCGGCAGTAGTAGGCATAAAAGAGGGTTCGGCATATTTAGCTTCCAGGTAATCTAAGATCGCTAAAGATTCAAACACTTTAAAACTGCCATCTACCAAGACAGGAATATGGTGAAAAGGATTTAGTTTGAGAAAATCTGAGGTAAATTGATCGCCATCGAGTTTGAGCAATGTTGGTTCAAATTCAATTTTCTTCTCTAGTAATGTCACCCATACACGTCGAGCGTTAATTGAAAGACGAGAATAGTAGAATTTCAGCATAGTTGGTTTTAGATCGCATTCAAATTGCGAAGTAGATGAATATAAAAACTATAAAACTTCGCGCTATTCCTTATCTTCCAATTCCATATAAATATATCTCGACAAACCGATGATTATTATGTGCTTATTTTTGGTAAACAACACCACGATATTTCAAAACTTCTGAAGGCATAGAATTTTGTACATCTGTTTGACGTAAAGTGTAGGTTTGTCCCAAAAATCTCGCAATAACCCCAGTATCGATTGTTTTAACATGGTTGCTTTGAGGGTTGTATTTAGCACCGCGATAACAAAATTTCATGGTTCATATCTCCTTGTTTTTGACTTGTTAGTTAATTTAGAACGAGATAGGGAGCAAGTCGGGATGCGATCGAGAAGATATGAAGATTAAAACTTGAGAACAGGGAATAAAGTCTTTAAGAATTTGGATAGCGATAAAATATTCAGTAAACAATCGAAAACCAAACCAATGCTGGTCAATTTAAAAGCGATCGCACCTCAAGTTAGCGACAGCGACTTAGAAAAGTTATCAAGAGATAATCCCGAAGCCAAATTTGAAACGGATAGCAAAGGACATCTAATAATTATGTCACCGACTGGTAGCAACAGTGGCAAGTTTAATCTGACTTTAGCAGCGCAAATATGGCTGTGGAACAGTCAGTCGAATTTGGGTGTGGCTTTTGATTCTTCTACTGGGTTTAAGCTGTCAAATAATGCCGTGCGATCGCCCGATGTAACTTGGATTAAACTAGAGCGATGGAACGAACTCACTCCGCAGCAGCAAGATAAATACGCCCCTATCGATCCAGATTTGGTTATCGAGTTAAAGTCACCTACCGATGATTGGCAAGAGTTACAGGCAAAGATGATTGAATATATGGACTGCGGTATCAAATTAGGCTGGTTAATCGATCCTGAAGACAAGCAAGTAGAAATTTATCGGCAAGGACAAGACAAAGAAGTTTTGAAGCATCCTCAAGCTTTGTCTGGGGAAAACACTTTACCAGGGTTAACAGTCGATTTAACTAAAATTTTTTAAGTAGACAGTATACCTCGAAAACATTGACAACAAACTAATTCAATTATTTTACATT
>CAYXWE010000668.1:0-2962 GCA_964468145.1 uncultured Pleurocapsa sp. | reverse complement strand
TTGTTTTGAGAAAGGAAAAATTTAAAGCCTGCATCCTGCATCTTTTGGGCTTGAATTTTTAAGACAATTGGTTTGCCATGTCTTTTACCTACTGCGATCGCAGTTCTTCTATCGGCTGACAAGTGAACGTGGTGTCTATTTTGCTTGAGTAACCCTTGATGAAGGATAGAGTCCAAAAACCGCGTGGCAGTACCATGAAATAGATATTCTGGTGGCTGTTGGGGTGTCAAAGCTAAATCTACTACGATTGAATGACCCTGGTTGGCTTTAATTTTGGATTTATCTTCGTTAAAGGAAAACCTTTTTTTATCGTTATTAGCTACTACATATTCTAATGTGGAGCGATTTAGATATCTCCCAGACTGACACATCAAATCGATTAAGGTATCTACATCAGCCCATCCTCGATCGTCAAGATCCAAACCGATAGTTTCGGGTTTATGGCGCAGAATCAAACTTAGAAACTTACTGATTTTAATTATCTTGTTGTTTCCCACTATTTTCTCTAAACTCTAAACCCTATCACCTACATCCTATCCGATTAAATTTGTACCATTACTGATAGCAGTCGGTCATCATTTGCCAAAACAAAGATTACGAATGGCTAATAACAAATGACTTTGGCACTAGATAATATTGGCAACTTTTAGAAGATTGCTATATATGACAAATATTAGGCAGACTTTGCTTTAGTAAACTTCTCAACCAAACTCAATACATCATTGCGAGATAATTTAGGCTTGCCCAAAGCGATCGCATCTAGAGTACCCTTCGCTAATATATAGGGTATCTGACAAAATAATAGAGCGGGACTATTTTTAGGCAAAGCTTTGATATAGAGATCTGCTTGTTGTAGTTGACGACGAGCATAACTTTGTACGTCTTTACTCGTCCAACCGTCGGGAACAAAACTAACTCCGCGCAAAGAGTCTTCCCCTTGATTGCGCACAATATTAACTGCCTGCAAACCTCGTCCGAAAGCGATCGCCTGGGAGCGATCGGTAATAGTACCATCGTACCAAGCCCAAAGATCGCAAAGTAATAAACCCACTGCCCCTGCAACGCTAAAAGTATAGCGATCCAAATCTGCTTCGGTTTTGATTTGCCAATTTTGTTCTGCCCAATAAGCCATACGATCTGCCATAGCAGCAGTTGCATCCCAAATCCTGGGGGCGATCGATGTTGGTGCTAGGCTAGCCCATTCTCCAATACTAAGACTAACATCGGGTAAAACATCGCTATAGGGTTTTAAATCCACACCAATGCCCTCATAAGCATCAATATCGGAAATTTCTTGCAGCCTCAAACTGATACTACGCAACAAACGGGCTTTGGTTTGATTATCGAGATCGGGAGTATCTTCTATTTCGTCGATCGCGCGCATACAGAGATAAGCTGATGCTACTGCATCTTGTAACTTTTCTGGTAGACGAACAATCGGAATATAAAAAGTTCTGCTAGTTTGTTTGAGAGTCTCTAATGCTCTATCTCGAAAATCCATTGTTCCGCTGCTCCTCAGGCTGACTTAACGAAAAGGATACACTGAAACTTTAGCTTGTCGATAATCTTGGTCGAATCTTTATTTCTTTATCAAAAAGCTCTAAGCTCTAAGCTTATGGCTATAGGCTATAAGCTTAAGGGGTTTAATACCAAGCGCGTCTGTACGTTGTCTTCAATCAGTTGGGGTGACGAGGCCCCTATTGATTGGGGCTATTGGCATACGGCAAGCGAGCTTATGGCGCAGGAAAAAGCCCTTTATTTAGCAACCCCAAATCATTTTGGAGTATGTCTAATGACTAAAGACTAATGAAAAAAGACAGTTAGAACCGATCGTTCTCTAGTTTCAAATAGAATCGCTATTGTTAATAATTCATTTGTAAATATCTTTTGTTTCCAGCTTGGCTAATTAATTCGAGCAAGGATATTTATGAGAAAATAATATGCTCAGTCGAATTTAATCCATCGATAGAAATCTATCTACAATTGTATGTCTAACACCTACACTGTTGAAATAAACCATAAAGGCGAAACTACTACCATCCCAGTTCCAGAATCGCAAAATATTTTAGACGCTGCTACCGATGCAGGTATCGATTTACCATTTTCTTGTAATGCAGGAGTTTGTACTACCTGTGCTGCTCAGATTCTTTCAGGGGAAGTAGAACAAAGTGATGGCATGGGAGTATCCCCCGAATTACAAGCAGAGGGATATGCTCTTTTGTGTGTATCTTATCCTCGCTCTGATATTAAATTAGAATCGGGCAAAGAAGAGATTGTTTATCAAAGACAATTTGGCAAACAGTAAATTAAACTATCCCAATGCGCTCAAAAGGCCAAAACCGAAATACCGCATGACCGATGACGTTTTTGGCGGGAAGAAAGCCCCAAACGTGAGAATCGTTACTGTTATTGCGGTTATCTCCCATAACAAATAGATTTCCTTCTGGCACAGTAACGGAGATAAGATCGTATTCTGGTGGAGCAGCGATATAGTCTTCTGATAGAGGTCGATCGTTGACATAAACAATACCATCTCGAACCGCTACAGTTTCTCCACTCGTGGCGATCGCTCTTTTGATAAAGGCTTGATTTGGTTCGTAGCCTAAAAGCCTTAGTTTGGCTGGCGGTTGAAAAACTACAATATCTCCTTTGGCGGGGGGATGGAATTTATAGGCGACCTTTTCAATTACCAGGCGATCGCCTGTTTCTAAAGTCGGAAACATCGATTCGGACGGGATATAGCGGGGTTCGGCAATAAAAATTCGAATTAAAAAGGCTAATACCAAAGCAATTAGCACTGTTGTGCCATTTTCCTTAAATTTACTCTCTAATTTTTTGTTTTTGTTCTGTTTTTTAGTTTTGTTGGCAGACATAAATTACTATAAAAATCAATCGTAAATAGATGTGATACCTATTGATACTATTGTCGTTCCTCAAGGGGCAGAATACCAAGCAGTTTGTC
>CAYXWE010000667.1:0-2962 GCA_964468145.1 uncultured Pleurocapsa sp. | reverse complement strand
AGGAGACTATGTTTGCAGCACATACCGCGATCACGTTCATGCCCTAAGTGCTGGCGTACCAGCAAAAGAAGTAATGGCAGAACTATTTGGCAAGGAAACAGGATGTAGCAAAGGTCGAGGAGGTTCGATGCATATGTTTTCTGCGGAACACGGGCTGCTAGGAGGTTATGCTTTTGTTGCAGAAGGAATTCCCGTGGCTACGGGGGCTGCTTTCCAAAGCAAATACCGACGCGAGGCTATGGGTGATGATAGCTCTGATAGTGTAGCGGTTTGCTTTTTCGGTGATGGAGCGAGTAACAACGGTCAGTTTTTTGAATGTTTGAACATGGCAGCTTTGTGGAAATTGCCTATTATATACGTAGTGGAAAATAATAAATGGGCAATTGGAATGGCTCACGACCGAGCAACTTCCCAGCCTGAAATCTATAAGAAGGCTAGCGTCTTTAATATGGCTGGCTATGAAGTCGATGGTATGGATGTCTTAGCGGTAAATACTCTAGCCAAAGAAGCGGTCGCTCGCGCTCGTGCTGGTGAAGGTCCTACTTTGATTGAAGCCCTGACTTATCGTTTTCGAGGACATTCGTTAGCAGATCCTGATGAGTTAAGAGATCCTGCAGAAAAAGAATTCTGGGGCAAAAGAGATCCCATTAAAAAATTTGCAACTTACATGACCGACAAAGGATTGGCTACTGAAACAGAACTTAAAGACATCGATCGCAAAATCAATACCTCAATTGAAGATGCTGTTAAGTTTGCCGAAAGCAGTCCAGAGCCTAGTCCTAGCGATTTACATCGCTATATTTTTGCAGAAGATTAATTAAATTATTTAGTCGGGTTTGGCAAAATAAAAACTAAGAGAAATAACACTAAAAATCACAGTAAGTTTACCCTTCTTACTGTGGATAGTGCTATGTATTTTCTCTTAGTTTATTAACTAATAAATAGTGAAAATATATTTTTTTAGTCCAAATATCCCATTAAAACAGCAGTATCATCCGCTTCATTGGATGCTACAGGACGATTATTCATATATGATTCGGTGATTTTAAGGGTACTAGCTGCAATGGGTCGGTTGCCAGAAATAACTAGCGAACTATTAAATTCAACAGTACCTTTGGAAACAGGACGATCCGAACCAACAGAAGAATAAGTATTAACTATTTTTAAACTGCTCGGCTCGATAGGTCTGTTTTGAGGCAGCATGGTTTTTGGCTGAACAGATAAAGCCAGGGATTTATCTTCTTTAGCTGCTGCTGTAGCTTTAGCTTTTGTATCTGTCGAACTTTTGGTGGTAGCTTTGGCTTTTGTATCTTTTGCCTGAGTGGTATTAGTAGTATTTCCTTCAGCCATGAGAATTTTCTCCTGAACTTATATTTGATGAAATTGTAGGTTAAGTTATTAGTTATTGATTAGTCTTATTGTTTTTTAATAACTTTCCTTATTTTTGCATCATAAGGATTTGGCGACAAGAGCGAGTCAATTAGAATAAGTTTTGACTATGTTTGTTACTAGTTATAATTATGCAATATCTTCTAAACTTAAGGCTTCTGAACCGCCTTCTTTTAGCTGCTTAAACACATCATTAATCTGATCCCAAACTAATCCTGCCGTGAATATGGTAATTAAGAGTGCAACGCCGTAGGAAGGAATTACAGTAAAACCAAATGACAAGAGACCGCCACCCAAAAAAGCCCATACACCGAAACAAGTTCCCCAATAAGCTATGTTTAAGGCAGGGTCAATCAGGCGATCGATTTTGAAAGAATTGTTGCCATCGGGATTTCGATACGAGTCGCGCAATTTTTGTTCCATCATATTCCAGAATGCAGCACCGCAAGTAACGGCAATAAAAAATCCGATAAAAGCTGCAAACAAAGGTGGTTGAGGTAAATAATACATAAAAGTTATAGATTGGTTATAAGAGAATAAATGGTTTCTTACTCTATCTTGAAGTGCTAGCGGTCGGGATAATAGCAGCTACACTATCAGCAGAAATTTGACGGAAAGTACTAAAGGCAAAATCAAATATTTTCTGAGGCTTGATATCATCTTGGATCAGATTCCAGAGTCTTTGTACCTCATCGGTATGCAGGCGATCGCCTTCTGTTAATGCAATGAGCAATTGTTGGCGTAAATATTTACCTTCCTCAGACAGAATATACTGTAGCCCCAGACGTGCTGTAGGTAAAATATCAAAACTATCGTCGGCACTAGCGATTTGAATCATATTTTCAAGCCTTTCCCACTGAAATTTGCCATCTTGAATCAGTACATCTAGCAAACGTCTTCTCAACTGAGGCGACTCTCCCGTTAGCAATCGTTTTGATACATAGGGATAAGACACTTCGACTATTTTGAATTCTGGATTCAAACTAAGAGCTAGTCCTTCTTGAGTAATTAGAGAACGAATAATTAGAGCAAATTTAGCAGGTAGGCGGAAAGGATATTCATACATCAATCCCGAAAATTCATCAGTGATAGTCTTAAAGTTAAAGTCGCCGACGCTTTCTCCGACAGCATTACCTAAAACAATTTCTAAGGCAGGAACAATCGGTTTGATATCAGTATCGGGTGTCAAGAAGCCCAAATTGACAAAATCTTCAGCTAAAGCTTGGTAATCTTTATTAATCAACTGCACCACCGCACTAGCGATAGTTTCCTTCATCGATTCTGTAAGCTGATCCATCATGCCAAAATCGATATAGGCCATGCGACCGTCAAGAGTAGCGAATAAATTACCAGGATGAGGATCGGCATGAAAAAAGCCGTATTCTAGTAGTTGACGCAAACCAGAAGTTACGCCTATTCTAATTAAGTTGTCTGCATCTAAACCCGCTGCTTCTAGTTTCTCTAGATCGGTGAGTTTAATACCATTAATCCACTCTAAAGTAAGAATTTTACTACTGCTGTACTGATTGTAAATAACTGGTACTTTTACTTCAGCGTCTCCTGCAAAATTAGC
>CAYXWE010000666.1:0-2977 GCA_964468145.1 uncultured Pleurocapsa sp. | reverse complement strand
CATTTTTGAGAGTTATTTTGTGGTTAAAAGTTGTATAAAGATTTTCCAGAATTGCAATATCTTCCATAATCAAGCGATCGCGAAATACATTCGCCATTTGGGGCAGTCTAACTAGTTTTTGCCACCAGGTAAAATTTAAATCAGTATAGCTATCTAAACACAATCTAACTCTTTGGGGCGATTCTGGATACATACTGACAATACCCACTATGATGTTGCCCTGAAAATCTAAAGTGACAACCGCTAAACTAGGCAAAAAGGTATTAAAAGCTTGGACGAATGTCTGTTCTACTAATAAACTCATTTTGCTTTTTTTGGCTGCCTTATCTTTTCTTTTGTTGAGAGTTAGTAGCCACGAGATTTTATGCTCGTCTTGAACTAAACTGTCTATTTTTATTTCTTGAGAAAGCATAGTATCGCGATGCGTACCTGCAAAATGTTCCCCGTCGTGAATATTCCAAATAGCTTGAGCAATATTGCACTCGACTGATTGCGATCGCGAATAGATATGATTTAATTTGTCTAACTTTAGCTGAGAACAGTATTCTGGCAAATTGGGAACTTTACTATAATCGGGTATGGGCAATTTCGGTTCGATAGATGTAGCAAATAGTTTGCCGTCTTTTTTTTGCCAACTAAGTCCATAAGTCCAGACCAAATCGTCTACAATCTGTAACGGTAATACTGGTTGGATAGCTTGACCAGAAACTTTGCCATCGACAATTACCTTACCATCGCCAAAAAACTGAACTTTGTTACCGTGATAGGGACAAGCTAAACAATCTTTGCCCTCAAAATCGACAATGTAACCACCTTTTGCTAAATTTGCCCCAGCATGGGGACATATATTATCGATCGCATTTAACTTACCCGATTTATCTTTCCAGATTACATAATCATGACCGAGTAAAGTAATTAAATTCGGTTTATCTACTTCAAAGCTGTCGTATCTACCCAAACACCAAGGCGCACCTTCATACATTTTATTTTCGGTTTTCATTGCTGCAATATTTTAGATAAAGTTCTAACTATTAGTATTAGAAAATTATCAAACGAGTATCTTGTATATTCTTCTGATTTTTGTATATTCTGTTTGTTCCTAAAATAAATTCACTTGTAACAATACAGCGATCGCTACAAAACTATAAATTAACAAAATAAGTTTTTAATTCAAAAATAATTTCTAGTATGTCTTTATTGACTGAAACCTTAAATAAAATTGAATACCATCTCCAAGAGAATTATCCAGAAATTGCTGCCCGATTGCGATCGGGATTAAGTTATTCAGAAATAGAAGCAAAAGTATCATTTTTACCATTCAAATTACCGCAAGAATTATACGAGTTATATCAATGGAAAAATGGAATTTTAGAAACAAATGGGATAGAGGGATTTTATAAACATTATCGGTTTCTATCTTTAGAAGAAAAAGATTGCCCTATCTAAAAATTATTAACAATTACGATCTCCAACAACATTATCTAGTCGAAACAGAGATTATAGATAAACGCAAAAATGAAACTAAAAGAATAGATTATTTGGGTGGAAAAATTATCAGAACTCAGATCGGCAAAATAAAGCATAAATCTATTGCTGACAGTTATGTAAGAGATGAGAGATTTTATGCCGATTGTGATGTGTTTGAAAGTCAAACCATAGTCAAAAAAAAGGGATGGTTGAAACGAGAAAAAACTACTACCATAAGACAATATATCAATGGCACCTTGAAATATGAAAGAATAGTAATAAAATGAATTTGAATCTTGTTTGAGCGCGCTTTTCCTACTCTTACTTCTTGTTTCTGATTTCCTCTTGGAAAAAGATAACGGATAAAAGTACAGAAATTAATTAGAACGACTATAACTTTTCGGCGTCACTCCCACCAAACGCTTAAAATGACGATGCAAATGACTTTGATCTACAAAACCGACTTCTTTTGATATCTCTGCAATTGATAGTTTGCCCTGTTTCAACAAATCTTTGGCGCGATCGACTCGACAACTAATCACGTATTGATGGGGAGTTGTACCAGTAGTTTGTTTAAAAAGCGTAGAGAAGTAATGGGGACTCATTTGCACTAGGCTAGATAATTCTTTTAAACTCAAATCGCGATCGAGGTAGTCATTGATGTAGTCAATTACCTGTTTCAGTTTAGATTGAGGTAATTTTCCTTTGGTGCGATCGCCTATCTTCCTACGAGTAGTACAGTGATTCTCTAACAAATGCAGGATTAAACTATTAACTAATGTTTCCGCATAAAGACGACTAGTATCCCCCCGTTTAGTTAAAGCAGACTTTAAAGCTACACCGATTTGATAAATAAAAGGATCGGGAGTGGCAAACGAAGGTAAAAGTTCTATAGTATCTGGATCTACTACTTCGTGGATAGTTTGAGCAAAAACTGTGGGATCGATTGACATTGTCAGCGCGCCAGTTTCTTGATTCCATTCTGCATACTGACTCGTATTTGCAGGAATAATCACGCAGCTACCCCGTACAATTTCTTCTCTTTTAAAACGTCCATCTATATATCTTTCTGTTATGGCAGTCGATGGTACATCGGTAAAAATGCCAATAGCGTGCTGCGGTGAGATAATTTTGGGGACTTTTTCCACAGGATACCAATCGTAAGCTATGCCCAAAGACTCCCAGCCGACAGCATGACTCGATATTATTGGCGATCGCTTATAGATCCGCCTATATGCAGATTCTTTTTCTTTAACAAAATTAACTCTAAGAGATTCGGGTGATACCTGCATCTTGGTTCAAAGTATGGCAACTTCTATCCAAAATGATATCTTAAATTTTATTTGAAATTCTATATCAATCAATAATAAACTAGATACGTGAGAGAGTTAGCGAGGTAGTTGCAGATCTGTCCGCAGAGGCAGGTTTGAGGAAAGTCCGGACTCCCTAAAGACTAGACTTGCTGGATAATTCCCAGTGCGAGCGATCGCGAGGAGAGTGCCACAGAAAA
>CAYXWE010000665.1:0-2983 GCA_964468145.1 uncultured Pleurocapsa sp. | reverse complement strand
TACCAACATCGAATTGAAGCCAGAATCAATTTAGAACAATTAGAAGATTATCGAAATATTTCCAAAAAATGGCGAGATAGAATAACTCAAACATTTCTCGGACGAATTTGTACTTCCAGCGCCAAATTTCAAGATAACTTATTTGAATCTAATGCCATGCCTCCAAAACTCTTGGCAATATTAGGAGATTTCAATAAGCAAAATAATGGTATTGTCGAAGCACATATTTACAAATCCTTTTCAGATAAATATTTTCAATTAAACAATGCTCTTAATTATTGCCTTAATTCTCGACCAAATTCTTTTAAATTAGATGAGTTTATCAATTTATTTTGGAATGAGGCAGGACTAAAAAGATCGATTGATAAAATCTTAGAAATTGTTGTATATGCGCTATTTGAAACCATCATTACTAATGCAGGTATCAAAATAGAAATTATTCCTAACGATCCCAATCGTATTCTCGATGAATTTTCAGAATTTGCTGAAAAAGTAATTGGATTTAGTAATAGCGATCGCCGATTGAGTTTTGATGCCCATTTTCATCGAGTAGGAGTTACCAATGCTGCGGATCGCGGATTAGATATATTTGCAAATTTTGGTGCTGTAGTTCAAGTCAAGCACTTAAATTTATCTGAAGAAATAGCAGAAGGAATTACGGAAACAATTACCGCCAATAAAATTGTAATTGTTTGTAAAAATGCCGAAGCCAAAGTTATTCGTTCTTTATTAACTCAGATTGGCTGGCGATCGCGCATCCAAAGTATTATCACTATTGAGGAACTATCAATTTGGTACGATCGCGCTTTAACTGGAAAACACTATCTTTTACTAGGAGAAAATCTCTTAGAAAATATTAGAGAACAAATTCAACTAGAATTCCCTTCCGTGGGTAATAGTGATTTCGATGAGTTCATTAATAGCAGAGGCTACGATGGGGTTCAATACGACAATTGGAAATCTTTTCATAGCTGCCTTTAGTTGGCTCTAAAAAAGATCGCCCAATCGCCAAACTGGGTTTAAATTAGATTAAACTTTTAGAGGAGGAGTAGCTAATAAGGCTTCACTAAGGCGATCGTGAATTGCGCCATTGGTAGCCAGAATACGACCAGAACTAATATCCAAAGGACTGCCATCATAAGCGGTAACTTTGCCTCCTGCTTCTTCTAAAATCACAATTCCCGCTGCCATATCCCAGGGCTGGATACCTCTTTCCCAATATCCGTCTAGTCTGCCACAGGCTACCCCCGCTAAATCCATCGAAGCGCAGCCCAAACGACGAACTCCTTGGGATAAATGAGTCAGGTGACAAAATTCGGCATAATTATTATCTTCTGTTTCTCGGCGATCGTAGGCAAAACCAGTAATCAAGAGGCTTTTCATTAATTCATCGGTAGAAGATACCCTAATGGGACGACGATTGCAGGTTGCGCCCAATCCTTTAGCAGCGCGGAATAGTTCATCGCTAAAGGGATTGTATACCGCACCGACAGTAGGAACGCCATCAACCATCAAACCTACGGAAGTAGCCACTAGGGGCAAACCGTGGGCGTAGTTAGTAGTACCGTCCAAGGGATCGATCGCCCATAAATATTTACTATCTGCATTACCCAAAGAGCCAGACTCTTCCGCTAAGATTTGGTGGTCTGGTAAATGACGGTTGAGTACCTGCAAAACCTCTTTTTCTGCTAGTTTATCCGCTTCCGTTACCAAATCCCCAGGGCGACCTTTTTCTTGAATATCAGTTAATTTGCCCCAACGTTCTTTTAATACCGCCCCCGCACACCTTACCGATTCAGTAGCGACATCGAGAAATAGTTGTAGTTGTTCGGGAGTAGGTTGAGTCATTGTTTAATGGTTGGTTTTATCTTTGAACGAAATTGACTGGGAGTGTAGCGCATTGCTCGATCGCGATTCCAGATTTGGAAACCCATCAAGCGGGCATACTCCTGAGCGTTTATAAGCAGCTTACTATATGAATGGGGGTATTGCGTGTTTGCCAGGACAAAACCTGCTTTAACTAGTCGTTGGCTGACTAAAGTGTTATTTTGCCAAACATGAGCATTAATCCGATTAAAGCGATCGCGACTCAAACCATCCCCAGTCGCATTTTCCCTTTCTAACTCGACCTCTCGATCCATAACTAGATCGCTCAATTTATCTTTGGCGATTTTACCCCAAGGAGATTGACGAAGATCGGGGGCATCGATGCCTGTAATCCTAACCCGCGCCACCTCGTTGGTTTGTACCAGCATGACTTCGACAGTTTGACCGCTAACCACCCGCGTTACTTTGCCAGACAACAAATCGTCTCTTTCGGGAGTGCGATCGCATCCTATTAATAATATCAAGCACAAGCAAGCGATCGGCAATTTACATTTAGCATTTGGCAGGGATCTGGGATCATTCTTCATCCAAGGGCAAACCAAACCTAACTTTCCCTCTAGCAAAGTAACGACCAAACTGCATTTCGTATACTTCGTCTTCATCTTGAGTTTCTACTTCTAAGTCCGATCGCGGATAGCTAACACAAAGTAAAGCATAACCTTTGTCTTTGAGTTTGGGCGATAGTCCCATCGCTTCTGGTTGATGCAACTCTCCTGAAATTATTTTGACTGCGCAGCTAGTACAAGCACCATTACGACACAAAAAAGGCAACTTCGCATCTTGCTGTTCGGCGGTTTGTAAAATATAGCGATCTTCAGGAACTTCAACGATATGGGACTTGCCCGTAGCGCGATCGCGAATCTTGACAATATGAATCTTGCTCATTTTAATTAGCTGCTAAATTTAAAATTTATTGGAATATTTATCGGTTTTTTTTCGTCGTCAAACTGCCACAAGACTGTAGTTTACCGCAAAAGACAATTGATTAATATTTTGACAATGATGAAGCACCATGTATAATGATAAATCGTAGTCGTCTGGAGAGATGGCCGAGTGGTCGAAGGCGCAGCACTGGAAATGCTGTAACGGGGCAACT
>CAYXWE010000664.1:0-2984 GCA_964468145.1 uncultured Pleurocapsa sp. | reverse complement strand
AAAAATGGCGATCTTTGGAGTGGCGATCGATTATTTTCAGGAGGTAACACTTATTCTACTAGGGCTGGTATTGATAAAACCGAAGATGACACTTTGTTCCAGAGCGAACGTTACGGTAAGAAATTTTCTTACGACATACCAGTAGAAAATGGAAAATATCAAGTCAATTTAGGATTTGCCGAAATTTACTGGAAGGAATCGAACAAACGTTTTTTTGATGTAGCCATAGAAAACGATCGTGTAATTGATGACCTCGATATCTATAAAAGTGCAGGTACTGACGAAAACGAGGCTTTAGAAAGATCGTTTACAGTTGGAGTCAATGATGGCAATCTTGATTTAGATTTTGGTGCTAGCATTAACAATGCTAAGATATCTGCAATCGAAATTGAGAAAATATAGTTGGGTAGAAATAAATTAGCTAAAAGCAAAAAAAACCAAAGATAGTATTTGTTCTGAAAGACTTTTGCATGATTTCTTTAGCTAATCATCCAATCAAAATAGCAATTGCAACAGTAGTTATTACAATTAATTCACTCGTGCTAGATAGCATGAGTGAATTAATGTTTCATGTGGTTTTTAATTGATGTCAAAAAATAAATCTCTTCCAGGTAAAGCAATTATCAAACTGGGTAAATTTGTTTGGACGACGATGTGGCAAATTATGATGTCGCAATTAGCACCTCGTAATAAAACAGGAGAATATATTCGTCCTGAAAGTCAGTTGCGGAATTTTATTAACTCTAAACCAGATAATATTTATCAACCTGCTGCTAATCGGTATCGCCTTTATGTAGGGATGGGTTGTCCTTGGGCGCATCGTACATTGGTCACAAGAACTTTAAAAGGATTAGAAAAGGCGATCGCCGTATCAATTGTTTATCCCGATGCTGATGGGGGAATGTGGACATTATCCGAGCCAGAATTGGGCTGCAGCACCGTACCCGAACTATATCAGCGATCGCAACCAGGGTATCAAGGACGCTCCACTGTACCAATTTTGTGGGACCAGCAAACTAACACAATTGTTAATAATGAAAGTGCGGAGATTATTGAAATACTTAATGCCCAGTTCAATCAATATGCTCTACATTCTGACCTAGATCTATATCCAGCAGAACTAAAAGATACCATAGACCAATGGAATGAGAAAATTTATCATAAAGTTAATAATGGTGTCTATCGCTGTGGCTTTGCCCAAACTCAATCTGCTTACGAACAAGCTAGTCAAGAGTTATTTGCTACTTTGGATGAGGTGGATCTAGTTCTAGAAACCAACCGTTACCTTTGTGGCGATCGCCTTACCTTAGCGGATATTCGCCTGTTTACTACCTTATTCCGCTTTGATATTGTCTATTATGGGCTATTTAAGTGTAATCATCGGCGTATCCAAGATTACGATAATTTGGGAGCTTATTTACGAGATTTATATCAGCTACCAGGAGTTGCAGATACCTGCGATCTCGAAACTGTCAAGCGAGATTATTATGGTAATTTGTTCCCTTTAAATCCTGGGGGGATTATTCCAACTGGGCCAGATCTAACTAACTTGTTGCAGCCTCACAATCGGCAAGAATTGGTTTAGTTATTTGTCATTTGTTATTTGTCATTTGTCATTTGTTATTTGTCATTTTCCCAACAATTTAACTGCTCCTATGCCCCCAAAATACAATCCTAGTACCGCACCAGCGAGTAAAGATTGAGTCAGAGGATCGGTAGAAGGGGTTAAGATTGCTCCCATCACTACCGATCCCAAAACCACATAACGCCAACCAGCAAACATTTGGGCAGAAGATACAATACCCAAAAAGCCTATAATAAGTTGAATAACGGGAATCTGAAATGCCAATCCCGTACTAAATAATAACAATAAGACAAACTCAAAATATTTATCGATCGACCAAGACTGTTCGACGACATCGCTACCGTAATTAATAAAGAAGTTGAGCGCAGCAGGAATTAAGGCGATATAGGCAAAAAATAAACCTGCAAAAAACAAAATACTCGAACCAAAGATAACAGGGGCGAGCAAACGACGCTCCTTTCTAGTTAATCCTGGTAGGACAAACTGCACGATCTGGTAAAGAATAAAGGGGCTGGCTAATACCATCCCGCTGTAACCAGCCACCTTAATTGAAACAAAGAAAAATTCTCCTGGTGCTAGCTGTAAAAATTGCACTCCTTGGGCGGGTACTTCCAAAATGCGTACTAGAGGACGAACAAAAATAAAGCAGCCTATTGCTGCGATCGCCACAGCAATCAAAGCGTAAAATATACGCATCCGCAATTCTTCCAAATGGTCGAATAGAGACATCTCCACTTCGTTAGGAAGTTCGTTTAAATAATCTTCTCGTTCTTTGGTGGGGGTTTCTAAATTAGATGGTGGCATAAATACAATGACAGTAAGCGCGATCGCCTTGGAATTTAAAACAGTGTTTATTTGGTTTCAATAATTATATCTTTCTTCTGGGAGCAGTCATTTTTGTAAGAACAAGCGAACTCATAAAGGAAAGACGATCGATTACAACGTTAAAATCAGGTGTGGTCAAAAAAGGAAACAGATGACACCAAAAGAAGAGAAAGAGTTAACAAAACAGGTTAATGCGATCGCCAAAATCCTCTACAAACAAGCTCAACCAGAACAAGTAGAGACTTTAGCCCAAATAGAAGAAACGGTAAGAAAACAGACACTTCAGCATATCAGTCCACGAAGAGTAAGTAATCTTAGATAAATAGGCTAGGAGAAACATTAAAGTGTAAACCCAGTTTTTTAGCTTGTTCCTTACTGATAGCTCTTTTGCCATTAACAATAGATGAAATTAAACCTTTAGAGGGACTAATAATGCCAACTAAGTCAGATTGTTTAGTGTTGCTAGATTCAAGGAGATGTTGAAGAATGAGGTGTGGGGGAAGATTACTCCATTCAAGGAAAGCAAAAGTATGTTCTTCATAATCTTCAATTAGCTTAACGAGTAATCGAAACA
>CAYXWE010000663.1:0-2991 GCA_964468145.1 uncultured Pleurocapsa sp. | reverse complement strand
TTGACTACTCCCCATGAATAGCGTCTGAACGACCAGAGCGAAATTCAGGGGATTCCTCAACCCGAAGAGTAGTTGAGTTACACTGGATATGAGGATACCACCTTATACCAGAGGGTCTAGCCATAAGACCGACTACTGGGATTTCTCCCAGATACTTTGCACGGATATTATTCGAGCCGACCGAATCTCTGTGAGTTACAAACCCACAAGAACAACGGTAATTACGATTTTTGGGTTTGTTCTTTTGGCGACAAGATAAGCACATTTGCGAGGTATATTCTTCCGAGATTAGTTCTGTCTGAATTCCTACTTTTGCACATTTATACTCTAGCTTTTGCCGAATAGAGCCAAAGTTCCATTGATGTAATTTTTGATTGGCTTTCTTCCCGTAATCAATATTTTTTCTGATGTCTCGAACATCTCCTATTACCAGCGTTTGAATACTTCTTTCTTTGAGTACTGAAACAGCTTTACTGGTTAATTTATGTTCGATATCTTTGATTTGATTCTTGATTTTAGCTAATTGCTTTTGTTTGGATAAAACAAGTTTTTTTCTACGTTTACTACCTCGCTTTTTTTTGTCTATTAGCTTAGATAATTGAGCTTTAAGCTTGTTCTGATATTGGCGGTTAGAACGAAGTAGACGACCATTATAAATATCAGTATTAACTCCATCAGCTATCACCATAGGATGAATTTCTCCTAGATCGACAGCAGCGACATTATTAGATTTAATTGGTTTAACCTTAGACTGAGAGTAGCAAGCTCTCAATTCATAACATTGATAATTACGATTCCAGCCCATTTCAATAATTTTAGGCTTGTCCCATTGCCAGTCCACAATTAAAGGTTGATTTCCTTTGCCATTAGAAAGCCTAAGTTTGCCATTTTTTAACTTAATAGCTGATTGTTTCCAAATAACTTTATAAAACCAACGTCTTCGTTTCGGTGGTTTACTCTTTGGGTCTAGTTTTCTTCTACTTCTCCAAGATAGTAGCGCAGCGTAAAAAGACTGAGTAATTGCATCGGAGCTATGGGAATGAAGCTGAGTCGATACGTGCCATTTTTCCATAGTATAACCAGATAGCCAAACATCCTTTTTACGAACTGTACGCCAAAAACTCACTAGAGTTCTTGAATACAATTCACCAGCAGCACGAGCTAACTCATCTAGCTGTGATGTTTTACCTATCTTTAGTTTGCGAACTATGTACTGGGGCATGATAGCATTAGATGGCTTCACTTCATATAATACCATGTCTCAGTTTAAATCTAACCACAATATTGTATATTGTTGTAAATATCACGTTGTTTGGTGTACTAAATATAGAAGAAAAGTTTTAACTGAAAAAGTCGATATTAGACTCAAGGAACTACTAAGACAAATAGCTCAAGAAATTAATGTAGAGATATTAGAAATGGAGGTAGGAGATGAAAATCACGTTCATTTATTGTTATCTCTAGACCCTCAATTTGGAGTTCATAGAGCAGTTAAAAGATTTAAAGGAGCAACATCTCGATATTTAAGGTTAGAATTTCCACTTCTCAAGAAAAGGCTTCCCAGCCTTTGGACAAATAGCTACTTCGTTTCTACATCAGGAGGCGCACCACTAGCTACAATTAAGAAATATATTCAAAATCAAAAACGTAGTGAGAAATAGGTAGGGAATAAATTCCCTCCTTCGTCCTTATCCCCATTGATAAATCAAGGGGCTTGCGGACTCAGTTTTCTGGGTCAGTTAACTTCAGTAACGCGAAAACCCATTTCACACTCATACACTTTAGGTTGTTTTCCCGAGGTGTTTTCAACCAAGTGACCGCAACAGAGTTCTCCTTCGCGCCAACGAGGTAAACCGCAACTGTCTGCCATCAAACAGCCACCGCAAACTTGCTTAGTAGATAAGATTTGTCGATCTGTCAGAATGACCAGCATGGATTTAGCTTTTTTTAACTATAAATTCATAGTAATTTATAATTTTCTTCAATAGAAAATAAATCCACATAGCTTAACACCAAGTTTAGATCTTGCCAAAACGGCGATCCCTTTTTTGATAAGAAAGTAGAGCATGATGGAATTCCTTACGATTAAAATCAGGCCAAAGTGTTTCTGTAACGTAAATTTCCGCGTAAGCCATTTGCCAGAGCAAAAAGTTACTAATTCGCATTTCTCCGCTGGTACGAATTAATAAATCGGGATGGTGTAAACCTTGGGTATAAAGATGTTGCTCGAACAGTTCTTCATCGATCTTGTTGGCTTGGATATAGCCTTGCTCCACCAGTAGAGCGATCTCACGACAGGCTTGAACGATTTCTTCCCGACCGCCATAGTTAGTAGCAACAGTAAATTGAATTCCCGTATTTTCTTCTGTGTCTTTCATCGCTTTGGCAATTTCTTCTTGCAAAGACTGAGGTAACTTACTTAAATTTCCCACAAAGCGAATACGCACATTTTCTGCCATCATTTCCTCTAATTCTCTTCTTAAGACCCTTTCAAATAAAGTCATGAGAAAGTCTACTTCTTCTAAGGGTCTACCCCAATTTTCTGTAGAGAAAGCATAAGCCGTTAAAGCGGGGACACCCCAATCTCGACAGCAGTAAAGGAGGTTTTTTAGAGTATCAACTCCTTTCTGATGACCCATAATTCTTGGTCTTCCTTTATTCTTCGCCCAACGACCATTACCGTCCATAATGACCGCTACGTGTTTTGGTAGACGGAGGGAATCTAAATCTGTGGGTAATTGTTGCAGGGCAATTGGCTCGACGGTCATGAGTAACTATAAAATATCAAGATCTATGAATTTAGACTTACTTTTTATCCTGGGTAGTAGAGAAGAATGGTAAACGTGAAAGACGTTGCAGAATGATTTTCCCTTGGAAACCAATCTTACGACTCAAACGAACCGCTTCTCCTTCCACAATAGGAGCAAATTTTGCTTGTAATAGCTCTTTTAGTTTACTACTGGTTAAGGGTCTATTTAAGATTCCTTTTTC